>JAFNGD010000319.1 GCA_017885365.1 Nitrospirota bacterium | reverse complement strand
TGATTTTCAGCTCCGGAACATCTTTTCAGCTGCAGAGATCGAGGCAGGCGAGACGACTGTGAGCCTGGCGCAGGTCGACGTGACCACGCTGGTCCGGGGACTGATCGCGGTCTTTGGCCACAAGGCCGCTGAGAAGAGGTTGACCGTAGAGCTCGAGCTCGGCGAGGGGCCGCTCGTGTTCAAAACGGACCCGGACAAGCTTCAGAAAGCGCTGGCCAACCTCCTTGCCAACGCCATCGAGTTCAACCGCGAGGGCAAGCGGGTCACCGTTCGCGCGTGGCGGGAGGGGGAGCGGCTGAACATTTCCATTGAGGACGAAGGTATCGGGATACCCGAGAGGGACCGTAAAAAGGTGTTCGACCGGTTCGTCCAGCTCGATGCGGGCATCCGCAAGCGTCACAAGGGCCACGGCCTCGGACTCAGCATCACGAAGGCGTTGATCGAGATGCTTGACGGAACCGTTACGCTGACCGGAGCAGAAGGCAAGGGCTGTGTGTTCACCGTGTCCATCGCCGAGCTCGGGACGGACCGGGCCGTCGACGTTACGTCCGGCGACGGCAATGAGTTCATTTTCGAGGGTGGGACGCAGTTCTGACAGGTGGTCCCCGTAATCTGGCCCCCATGCATGGATGTTCGCAATGATACCTGAGCAGGGCGAAAACACGCACTATCTTGTTGCCGGCAGTCTCTTCGCCCATGAAGAGCGGCATATGGTCACGACCGTGCTGGGCTCCTGTGTGTCGGTTTGCCTCTGGGACTGCGTCCGGAACCGGGGCGGGATCAACCACTATATGCTTCCCTTCTGGAACGGCGAAGGGCTGGCGTCTCCGAAATACGGGAATATCGCCATAGCGAAGCTGATCGAGAAGATGCTGGAGTTCGGGTCTGATCGGCGCAATCTCCGGGCCAAGGTCTTCGGCGGCGGCATCGTCCTGAACGTATCGAACCCCTTCATGAACATCGGTGAACGCAACATCCAGCTCGCCGAGGACACACTTCGAATCGAGAACATACCCGTCCTCAGCGCCGATACGGGCGGCAAGGTCGGTCGCAAGCTCATTTTCAACACCGAGACGGGCGTTGTCCTGGTCAAGAGGCTCACCCGGCAGATCGATGACATACGGTTCTGATGCGGCCCCCTTCCCCAGCGCCATCCGCGGCGATACCCTCCAACGAACCTGCTGAATTTTCTGGTTAAATAATTGACATTTCCTTTTCCGCCGTGCTATTATCGATTCGTTGCGCCCCGGGATATGCCATGGCAGGCGAGAAGATACTCAATATAGACGATAGTCCGACCGTTCAGCGGCTGATCGAGATGATCCTGTCTTCGCAGGGGTATCAGGTCGTCCTTGCGTCCGACGGCGAAGAGGGCATCCAGAAGGCGAGGTCGGAGCGACCCGCGCTGATCCTGGTGGATTTTGTGATGCCCAAGATGAACGGGTACCAGGTGTGCAAGGTCCTGAAGGAGGACCCGGAGTTCCGTGACACGCCCATCATCCTGGTGACCTCCAAAGGCGACAAGGTCGGCAGCAAGTTCGTCGATGTCCTTGGTATCTCCGAATATTTCACCAAGCCGTTCCAGCCGGAAGAGCTCCTCGCAAAGATCCGCGAGGTGCTGGACAAAAAAGCCCAGGAAGCCGCAGCAACAAGGGCCGCGTCCGCAGCAGCAGCTGCCAAGACCCGTCCCGCCCCTGCTGCAGCCCCGGCCCGCAGCAGGGCGGAGGCTTTTTCCGCCCCCGAGGGTCTTGAGGCCCAGATCACCACTGTCGTGAAGCGCATCCTCGAGGATTTTGTGAGCAACACGCTTCCCGACATCATCCGGAAGGAGCTCGGCAAAGGGTCGGGTGGCGGCGACGTCGCCATTCGCGGCAACCTCGCGGCCTTCCGTATTGTCGAGCTCATGCAGATGCTTGTCCTCCAGCGCCAGAGCGGCAGGCTGGTCATCAACCGCAAGGAAGGCGAGGCAGAGATCTTCTTCAAGGACGGAGCGATCGGCTTCGCCAGCTGCAACATGAACGGCAGCGTGCCCGGCATGGACGGTTTGCTGAAGAAGACCTGCCGTGTCGGGGAGGACGGGCTTCAGCATGCGCGCCGCATCGCCGAGATGACCGGGCAGCCCATTGACGGAGTGCTGGCACAGGAAAAGCTTCTGGACCAGAAGACGTTCGGTGCTTGCCTCCGGCGCCATACGGAAGCGGTGGTGTTCAAGGCGCTGGGTTGGAAGGACGGCGAGTTCCTGTTCGACAAGGGCCAGTCCCCGGTCTTTGCCAATCCCGTTGCGCTCAAGGTGGATGACCTGATCCTGGAAGGGACACGACGGTCCGATGAGTGGGTACTGATTCAGCAGAAAATTCCCAATTTTTTAATGGTTTTCGAGCCACTTATCGGCAACGCTGAAGAACTTACCCGACGGGGCCTAAGCGATCTCGACCTCAAGGTTTTCGCCATGGTGGACGGCAGGCGCTCGGTCCAGGATATCGTTGACCAGGCGTTCCTTTCGGACTTCGATGTTGCCAAGAGCCTGTTCATCCTTCTATCGGTGAACCTGATCAGAAAAAAGAAGTAGGCCCGGGCATCCGCAACTGTGTGATAAAACGAAAGAAAACTTGACAATACCAACAAAATGTGTTACCTTGTTCATCATTGCGTGACACAAAAAGGAGAGGAAAATGGCCAAGATACTCGTAGCAGATGACAGCCTGGCGGAACTGCAGATCATTCAGCAGGCATTGCAGTCGACGGGACATTCCATCGTCACGGTGATGGATGGCGAGGCGGCCGAAGCAAAGGCGAAGTCCGAGAAGTTCGATCTGATAATCCTTGATGTGATCATGCCGAAGAAGAACGGTTTCCAGGTCTGCCGCGAGATCAAGACCTATGAGCAGACCAAAAACATACCGGTCATCATGGTGACCTCGAAAGATCAGGAGAGCGACAAGTTCTGGGGCATGAAACAGGGTGCCGACGAGTATCTCACCAAGCCGTTCAAGCCGGAAGATCTTCTCAAGACCGTCAAGAAGTATATCTAGCCAGAATTCCGGAGGGGGCCCTGATTGGCCGATATTGACACTGATGTCACCGCAGAGGTGGTGCAGCATGCGACCGCTGAAGAGGAAGTGCGGATATGTCTCTTCAGCATCAGCGGGGACACCTATGCCGTGACGGTCGATATCCTGGCCGAGATCATCATCCCCCAGAAGATCTTTTCCGTACCGACAACCCCCTCCCATGTCATTGGCATCATTAATCTTCGGGGGAACATCGTCCCCATTGTCGATATCCGCCCCGCATTGTCCTTGCCTGTCTCCGCCGGCGCTAAACAAATCGCCATCATCCGGTATAACCAGATGACTCTCGGGATTCTCGTGGATACCGTCGCCGAGGTGATCTCGGTGCCTTTGAGCAGCGTTCTGCCCTTACCCGCCGAAGTGGCTATCCAGGAGGCGGGCGCCAAGAACCGCAGCCGATATTTGAAGGCGATCATTCAACGCCAGAGCGGCGTTGCCGCCCTGCTGAACATCGACCGCCTTCTCGAAGCGATCAGGCTGTCCTAATGTATCATACCGCTCGGCCCTGTGCGGCCGTGCGACGCTATTACCTGCGTAAAGGAGTTCCTCCATGAAGATCGTTGATATTCTCCTGCTCCGCCGCATCAGCATCAGGACCAAGGTCGTGATCATGATCGTGGGCATGTCCGCCGTATTCGGATCGGGCATCATGGGCTTCGTCTACTACCAGCTCCAGAACACCCTCCGCGACGAGGCCCTGAACAAGGCCCTGATCCTGGCGGACGGACTCAGCGTCAAGGCCGCGGAGCCGGTCCAGGTCGAAGACCTGAACGCCCTGCAGTTCATCCTGGGCGAGGCGATCGGGCAGGCCGACGTGGCCTATGCCTTCATCCGTGACAGCCGGGGGCGGGTCCTCTCCTCGTCCTTTGAAGGCAATGTGGTCCCGCCGGAGCTTCAGAATATCAACCAGCTCCAGCCCAATGTGCCCTTCGGGACGGAGAGCACCAATCTCGCGCTCAAGGACACGGTCATCGAGGTGACAGACATCGCCTCCCCGGTGGGAGGCGGTGCGCTTGGCTCCATCCATATCGGCTTGAACATCACCCAGATCAAGCTGAACATCCGGAATATCCTTCTCAAGATCATTTATGTCGGCGCCGGTTCCCTTCTTGCTTTGTCCATCATCACCGTCATTCTGGCCACCATCATCATCGCGCCGGTGAGAGACCTTATGCGGGTCGCCGAAGCCCTCGGGAGCGGCGACCTCTCGAAGAAGGCGAACGTGAAATCCGCTGACGAGCTTGGACAGCTGGGCACAACGCTCAACAACACCATCGACCGTCTCCAGGGCCTGGTCCAGACCGAAGCCGACCGGGACAAGATGCAGCATCAGGTCATGGACCTCCTCTCCATCGTGAGCGGCGCCGCCGAAGGCGACCTGACGGTCAAGGCCGAAGTGACCGCCGACGCACTGGGCTCCGTGGCCGACGCCTTCAACCTGATGATCAACGGTCTTACCGCACTGGTCTCCCAGGCGAGCAACGTTGCCCATGAGATTCAGAGCTCGACGGGCGACATCCTGCAGGCCTCCGAGCGCATGCGCCGCGGCGCCGAGCAGCAGACGGCCCAGATCCAAGGGGCGTCGGGCGCGGTGAACGAGATGTCCCATACGATCCAGCGCATGGCGGAGAACGCCGAAGCCGCTACCCAGGCCTCCCTGAAGGCCACTCAGGCCGCCGTGAAGGGCGGTTCTTCCGTGGCGGAGACGATCAAGGGCATGCAGCGGATCCGGGCAGCGGTGCAGACGACCGGGAAAAAGATCAAGGGCCTTGGCGAACGCTCCCTCGAGATCGGCGCCATCATCGAGGTGATCAACGAAATCGCGACCCAGACGAACCTGCTGGCCCTGAACGCCGCGATCGAGGCCGCCCGCGCCGGTGAACAGGGAAAAGGTTTCGCCGTCGTTGCCGACGAAGTCCGGAAGCTGGCAGAACGAGCGGCGCGTGCGACCAAGGACATCACCAGCCTCATCAAGGGCATCCAGGTGGAGACGAGCGAGGCCGTGACGGTCATGGAAGAAGGTACCCGTGAGGTGGAGGAAGGTACCAAGCTTGCCGACCAGGCCGGGGCAGCACTTCGCGAGATCGAACAGATCGTTAAACAGACCTCCGGACTCGTGACGGACATCACCAATTCCGCTGCGAACCAGGTGAAGGTCTCTGAAAGCGTGGTGACCTCCATGGTCAGTATCTCCAAGCTGACCCAGGACACCACGAAGGGCGTGCAGGACACCGTGGTGACCATCGGCAGGCTGGCGGAACTTTCTAAGCGTCTCACTGATGCGATCGGCCGGTTCAAGCTGGGCAAGGAACAAGCCGCACACGCCGGGGAAGGCGAGCTTCCTGTTCTCGAAGGCAGCTATCCGCAGCTTGCCGAGGACGTCACGACGAGCGACGAGGAGATCAAGCTGGGGTTCATTGAATAGGCGCTATGGCAGGTTCCCTTGATAAGTCCGGTATTATAGAGTTCTTCCTGGTCGAGGCTGGCGAGCATATCCAGAACCTCAACTCTGGTCTGCTCGCCCTCGAGAAGACACCGGAGGACCGGTCTGTGATCGACGAGCTCTTCCGGGCGGCGCATACGCTCAAGGGCTCTGCCGCCATGATGGGGTTCCAAGGGGTCAGCGACGTGGGCCATAAGGCCGAGGACATGCTCGGCCTGTTCCGTTCGGGGTCCATTCCGATCAACCGCGATACCCTGAACTTCCTCTTTGACTGCGTCGATGCGGTGAAACTCATGGTGGACGGGATCGCTTCGAAAAAACCCGAAGACCCGCTCATTATCGAGAACATCTCCCAATCCTTTAAGACTACTGTTGACGCATTCCGTGGTGGAGCCGCAGCAGCGCCGGCAGAGAAGGTCGCCGCGCCGGCGCCGCAGGCAACTCTGCCGGTGATCAAGGCGCCGGAAAAACCAGCGACACTGCCGTCTAAGGAAGAGCTGGACCTCGCTTGGGAAAATGCGTTCGCAGAGGAGACGGGCGAAGCACCGAGACCGGCAAAGACCTCCAAACCTGCAGTACCAAAACAAGCATCCCCCGCGCCGCCGCGCCCGGCCGCGCCTGCCCCTCCGAGACCTGCGGCGCCGGTCATGGCACCGCTTCCTTCGGCGCCCAAACAGGCAGCCCCGAAGCAAGCACCGCCTCCCCCTGTTGTAGCGGCTGCTACCACCGCGGCAGCAGACGCGTCTCTTCGGCAGGAGATCGAAGATGCCAAGAAAGCGGGCGTCGTCGAGAAGCGTGGATTCGGCAGGCGTGCAGCAGATGCCGTCGAGGTCGAGAAGCAGTTCATCCGGGTCAATATCGAACGGCTCGACAATCTCATGAACCTCGTCGGCGAGATGGTGGTGAACCGCAACAAGCTCACCCGCCAGGTGGACCTGATCAAGAATCTCCGTGACGAGCTCGCGTTCAGCCAGAATCGCCTTCTCCATGAGATACGAAAGTTCGAAGAAAAGTACGAATACACGATGAACTTCGAGGCCCCGGCCCTGGCCGGGCCCGATCAACGGCCCACCGGCCAGTCGGGAGACTTCTTTGAGCTTGAGTTCGACCGGTACGACGACTTCAACCTGCTCTCGCGCAAGCTGACGGAGATCACGANNACCAACGAGATCATGATGGAGTTCTCCGGCTTCTTCGATTCCTTCGAGCTGGACACGGGCCGCATCTCCACCATCACCTCCAACCTTCAGGACGAGATCACGCAGGCGCGCATGGTCGAAATGGATCGGCTCTTCCAGTTGTTCCAGCGCCCGGTACGGGACCTCGCCCAGGCAGAAAACAAGAAAATCAACATGGTCGTGACGGGCGGGGACACCAAGATCGACAAGACGATCTTTGAGATCATCTCCGACCCGATCATGCACATGGTCCGGAACGCCATTTCTCACGGCATCGAGGGTCCCGAGGAGCGCACGCGGCTCGGCAAGGAGCCGGGCGGCTCGCTCATCCTTTCGGCGCGGCACGACGGCAGCAGTATCGTGCTCCAGATCGAGGATGACGGCCGCGGCATGGACCCGGAGCAGATGCGTCGCACGGCCGTGGAAAAGGGCTTTCTCACGCCGGGAGAGGCGAAGGCGCTGTCTGACGCCGATGCCCTGAACCTTATCTTCCGCCCGGGATTCTCGACGGCGGCCGCGGTCGGCAAGGTGTCCGGCCGGGGCGTGGGAATGGACGTTGTGACGAACCAGCTCGGAAAGATCAACGGCCGGATCGAGATCAAGACGGAAAAAGGCGTCGGCAGCCGTTTTATCATCAGGCTTCCGCTCACCCTTGCGATTGCCCAGGCGCTGATCGTGAAGGTGAAGGAGCAGGAAGTGGCCATACCCATGAACCTGGTGGAGGAGACCACGAGGTTCTCTGACAAAGACATCCAACATGCGGCCGGCGAGGAGATGATCAACCTCCGCGGATCCCTCATGCGGCTCCTACGGCTGAACACCCTCCTGACGGTCGGCAAGCTTCCGAAGCGCGAGGAGGACTTCCGCTACCCCACGCTGATCCTGGTGCTTGCCGACAAGCGGCTGGCCCTCATGGTGGAGGACATCGTGGGACGGGAAGAGATCGTGGTGAAGTCCCTCGGCGATTACCTGAAGAACGTTCGGATGTTCTCCGGCGCCTCCATTTCCGGAGAAGGCGACGTCCGCCTGATCCTGAACGTGGCCCACCTGTTCGGCGAGGAGACCATCAGCACCAAGACCAGCTATGTGGGCGGCAGGGAGTCTGTCGCGGCCGAGATGCAGACGCGCAAGCCGCGGGTCCTGGTGGTCGACGACTCCATCAGCATCCGCAAATACGTGCAACGCTTCCTCGACCGGAGCGGCTACGACGTCGAGACGGCGACCGACGGCATGAACGCCCTCGAAGTGCTGGCAAAGGAGAAGTACGATGCAGTGATCACCGATCTCGAGATGCCCGTCATGCACGGCTATGACCTCATTGCCGAAATGAAGAGGAACCCGGTGTTCATGAGCATCCCGATCATCGTGCTGACCTCCCGGGCCGGAGAGAAGCACCGGCAAAAAGCGATCGACATGGGGGCTCAGGACTACCTCGTCAAGCCCTTCGAAGAGCAGGAAATGATCGATGCATTGAAGCGGCTTCTCGCCGGCACCGCTCTGGCGGCGCGCGCATAGCCAACCGGCACCTCTATGGAAGAAAAAAACCGATTCCTGATATTATTGCTCCAGGGTGAGAGCTTTGCGATCCCGATCACGAGCCTCCTGGAAATCACGGTGCCGCGAAATATTCAGAAGGACCAGAAACTGTCCGAGATCTTCGAGGGCAAGTTCGATTACCGGGGAAAGCTGATCCCGGTGATCAACCTGAAGAAGATCCTGAAGTTGCCCGGCAATCCCGGCGGAGGCCTCATCGTCGTGAAGAGCAGCAAGGGCGTGCTGGGTCTTCTGGTCGACGCAGCCAAGGAGCTTCTGGAAACAACGCAAAAACCGGTCCCCATACCGCGGGGCGTGCTGAATCCCAGCCTGAACTATTATGCCGGGATCCTGCGGAACCGGGAGGACCTGGTGCTCCTCTTGAACGAGGACGGGTTGCTGCCATGACGAGCAACTACTTGTTGTTCCGGATCGCGGAACGTCTCTTCGGAGTCAAGTTGCAGGGGGCCATCGAGATCCTGGGATGGCGGCGCTCACGTCCGGTACCGCTCGCGTATTCCTACATCGAGGGCGTCATGGAGTATCGGGGCACCGTCTATCCGGTGTTCCATCTGGCGCAGCTCCTCGATGTGTCCCGGCCCGGTCCTATCGGCTTCATCGCAGCTCCCGGCGCTGAGCAGCCGAAGGGTGAGAGCATCATCCTTCTCCAAGAAGGCGACAGACCGTATGGCATTACGGTGGACAGCGTTGTGAAGATGGCGCGGCTGGAGGACCCGACGGACCTGCCGGCCGAGATCAAGGGGATCAATTCCAAGCTGGTCAAAGGGATTCGAACGGACGACGATCAGGAAATCATTCTGCTGAGCTTTGAAAGGTTGTTCCATGCCGCTTAAAATCCTGCTCGCCGACAAGAGCATCACCATCCAGAAGGTCGTGGAGATGCTGTTCTCGGGAAAAGAGTATGAAGTAACCTGCGTCAGCGACGGCGATTCCGCCTTCGGTGAAGCATCACGCATCGTGCCCGACGTGGTACTGGCCGATGTGGACCTTCCGCGCATCGATGGGTATAGCTTCGCGGGCCGCCTGAGGGAGACCGCCGCGCTGGCGAAGATCCCGGTCATCCTCATGCTGTCCCGGGACGATGTCTATGATGCCGTGAAGGGAAAACTTGCGGGTATCGTGGACAACATCGCGAAGCCCTTCGAATCCCAGGAGCTCATCGGAAAAGTAAAAAAGGTCCTTTCCGCAGCACCGGCATCTGCCGAAAGGCCTGCACCGCCACCGAAACCGGCTATGGCACCACCGATTCCCCCGCGGCCGGTCGCGGAGCTTGCGCCTGCTCCGCCCCCCAAGCCGCAGGAGGTCGTACCGAAGGACATATTCGACATCATCGAGGAGGCGCCTGCCAAGGCGGAAGTAAAGGAAGCGCCCGCTCCCCCGGTTTCTTCCAGGCCGGAGGCGACCGCGAAGGCTGCTGAGCCCGATGAGGAGATGTTCGAGGTCGAGCCTGAGTACGAAGTTGAACCGGAGCCGGAACCGGAAACGCCGGCAAAGTCCCAGCCGCCGGGTCCGGCCATAGCGCAGAAAGCGGATGAGGAATGGGCCGGGCTGACGCAGGAAGAAACGTCCGAACCGGAGCCTGCTCAGGGTGCGCCGTCAACACCAGAGGCATTTGATACCGACCAGCTGTTCGGAAAAGAACCGGTGCATGCCGAAGCACCCGCACCGCAGGCATTCGAACCGGTCTTCGAGACCGAAGCACCCGGGCACGAGCCGGCGGCGCCACCTTCATTCGACTTCAGCGAGCCGCTGCCCGCCGAAGCGGAAGAGGCCCTTCCGCTGGGCCGACGGGCAATGGACGAGATGCGTGAAGGTCTCGGGCTCGGCGGGGATACGGCACGCGCATCGGACATGCATCCTGACATTGTGAGCTTTGAGTCTCTGGACATGGCATCAAGGGCTTCCCATGAGGACTACACGTTCGCGCCGCCGGAAACGGCATTCGCACCACCGGCCGCGGCCACGCCTTCCGCGTCTCCGGCTGCAGAGCGGCCGGCGATAGCCCCGTCCCGGGCTCCCGAGGTGTCCGACGAGATGCTCAAGGGAGTTGCCAGGGAGTCGATCGAGAAGGCCATGCGCGAGATCCTGGAGCGGGTCGCCTGGGAGGTCATTCCCGATCTTGCGGAGCGCCTGATCCGGGAAGAGATCGATCGGCTCAAAGCGGAATCAAAGTAATCGCAGGCCTGCGGCTACCCATTGCGGATCGGAACAGAGAGAGGGGACATGTTCCCCTCTTTTTATTGTTGATGCCCATGCGTTCGCCGCTGCGGGGCCGCGACAACGATTCATTGAACAATAAACAGCTTGTATCACTGCACTCGCTGCGACACCATACTGTCGCGCAGGCGGAGCAGCGCCATCAAGGAGAGCGCGTTTCATGTCTTCGAACGAATTGTCAAAGTCCTACGATCCCAAAGCGGTGGAGCACACCTGGTACGACTTCTGGTTGAAAAAGAAGTATTTCCATGCCGATGAAAACGCAGCAGGCCGGCACTTCTCGATCGTCATACCGCCCCCGAACGTTACCGGACAGCTTCATATCGGCCACGCGCTGAATTCCACGGTCCAGGACATTCTCGTGCGGTGGATGCGCATGTCCGGCAGGAACACCCTGTGGGTGCCGGGCACCGACCACGCGGGCATTGCGACGCAGAACGTTGTCGAGCGAAAGCTCGCCAAGGAGAACGTGGACCGCCATGTCATGGGCCGCGATGCGTTCGTCGAGAAGGTCTGGGAATGGAAGAAAGAGTACGGCGGAAGGATCATCGACCAGCTCAAGCGGCTCGGCGCATCCTGCGACTGGGACCGTGAACGCTTCACCATGGACGAAGGCCTTTCCAAGGCCGTGCGTGAGGTATTCGTCCGGCTCTATGAAGAGGGGCTCATCTACCGGGGCGAGCGGCTCATCAACTGGTGCCCTCGATGCCACACAGCGCTTTCGGACATCGAAGTGGAACACGAGGACGAGAAGGGCAAGCTCTA
>JAFNGD010000318.1 GCA_017885365.1 Nitrospirota bacterium | reverse complement strand
GACGCCAGGGGCGGGCGCGGGGCGCGGGGGCGCGCGGCGGCGGGGCCGGCTCGCTGCCGCTCCGCAGGATGTCACGAAGGGCTTCAACGGTGCGCATGCCCATCCGTGCGCTGCTGCCCGCGGTCAGGATGCAGAAGCAAAGCTCCTCGAAGATCGCTTCGTCACCCCGGTCATAGACGGCCCGGATCTCGGCCAGCCGGTGTTCGATGGTGCGCTTCTTGGCCCGGTAATCCTTCTTGAGATCAGCGATGTATTCTCGTCCAGGCACTGTAGCCGCCCTTGAGGTTATACAGGTGGGTAAAACCCATGCCCATGAGACGCTTGATGGCCCAGATGCTCCGGTTCCCGTTCTGACAGTAAACAACCAGGTCCTTGTCCTTTCGGAGCTTCTTCGCCTTATTCCCCACCTCGCTCAGCTCGATGTGGATGGCGCCGGGAATATGCCCCTGCTTGTACTCCTTGTCCGTACGGGTATCGAGCACGGTCATGCCCTTCATCTGGTCCAGCTGCCGTGCCGTTATCTGTTTGATCCCGAGACGGCTGAGGTAGCCGAAGAACCTGACCAACAGGAACAGCCCGAACAGGCTCAGCAGAACGATCGATGCAGTATCCAAACTGAAACCTCCCTTAATAAATGTGGAGTGCGGAGCGTGGAATTAGAACTGGGAAGCGGCGAAATCATACAAACGAATTACAGAGTGCGACTTGTTCATCGCAATCGTATCATCATATCAGCATGGCAAGCGCTCTAATTACAGCGGCCTTTTGCGCATCGGGAACAGTTACTCCGCACATGCACCCGCCACTCCGCACTCACATCATGTTGTTCCCACCGGCAGTTCCATGATGAACCGGGCGCCATGGGGCTGGTTCTGTTCGGCGTGGATCGAGCCGTTGTGGTCCGCGATGATCCGCTCCACGATCGCGAGACCGAGTCCGCCACCCTTCTTTTTCCGGGAGAAGTACGGTTCGAAGAGGCGCGATACGTCCTCCACGGAGATCCCCGGGCCGTTGTCGGCCACCTCGATCCGCACCATGCCGTCCTTGCCCGCGGGCCGCGCGGTCACCTGAATGTCCCCGCCTCCCTCCAGGACCTCGATGGCGTTCTTGAAAAGGTTGATGAACACCCGTTTCATCTGCTCCTGATCGAGCGAAAGATCGGGAAGGTCCGCCGGGATGTCCTTTGCGAACCGGACCTCCTTGTGGGCGGCGGCGTAAAGCTGGATGACGCTGTCGATCAGGGGTTCGAGCCGCTGGGGAACGGGATTGGGCCTGGGCATGCGGGCGAACTCGGCGAATTCGTCCAGGAGGCCCTTCAGGCCATCCACCTGCTGGATGATGGTCTGGCTCGACTCGTCGAACACCCGGTCGAAGTCCGGCGCCTTCTCGAGATATTTTTTCCGCAGCCGCTCGGCGGAAAGCTTGATGGGGGTCAGGGGATTCTTCACTTCATGGGCGATCTTCCGCGCCACGTCCTGCCAGGTCTCGGCCTTCTTGGCCCGGAGGAGCTCCGTCAGGTCATCGAAGGTGATGACGGAGCCGAGGAGCGCCCCTGCGGCGTCACCGATCGTCGAGACTCGCACCCGAAGGGTCAGCGTCCGGCCGCGAACGGCAAGAGACAGTTCTTCCTCGGCGCTTCCGTGCCCCTCCTCAAGCTTCCGGAACAGTTTCCGGATGGGGCCCAGTTCGATGAAGCCGAAGGCCTCGTCATACCGTTTGCCCTGCACGTCCTCCGACCGGATGCCCAGGATGCGCGACGCCGCCGGATTGAGGGACGTGATCCTGCGCGCTCGGTCCATGGATACGACGCCCGCGTCGATATTGGTCAGGATGACCTCCCGGTTCGTGACCTCCTGCCGGAGCCGCTCACTGGAATACTTCAGGTCGGCGGTCATGCGGTTGAACGAGTCAACAAGCATTCCGACCTCGTCGCCGGAGCGGTCCTCGATCCGGTAATCCAGGTTGCCCCGCGCCACCTCTATGGTCCCTTCCGCCAGCTTGCGGATCGGAACGGTGATGCCGGCCGCGACGCGGAGGGCCACCCAAATGGCCGCGAGCAGCAGCGTCAGCATGACGGCGAGGAACGTCAGACGATAGGACATTTTGAGCAGTTGCTTGCTCTTGAGGGAGGACCGGTATTCAGTATAGCCCGCCTGGATCTCATCGATCTTGTGAGCGAGGCTCGAAGGGATAAAGTAGCTGACGGCGACGGCGCCGCTGATGCGGCCGTTCGCCACCTCCGGATACAGCGGCACCACGGCCCGGACGATCTCTCCCTTCCTGCCCAGATCGCTGACCATCGTCATTTCCTCGGCTGCAAAGGCCCGGGCCACGATATCCGCCGGCGTCGTGGTGAAGGTCCTGCTGGGGAACTGATCGGTCACGACGCGGACAACGGACGTCCGTCCTTCGCCGAAGAGCTCGACGGCGCTGACCCCGTACTCTGCCGCCTTTTTCCCGAGATATTCCCTGAGCACCGGCACGTCAAAGCGGGAGACCATCCGCTCCTCGGCGATCTGCCGGCTGATCTGCCGCCCGAAGGCAAGGGCCTGGCCTTTCAGGCGATCGTAATAGGACTGGGAGACCGAGACCGAGTCCTGGAGCGCGGTCTCGAGCCGGAGACTGAAAAGCCGCTCGATGCCCCGGGTATACATGCCGCTGCCGATGATGAACAGCAGAATGGTGGGGATGAACGAGAGGCTGACGAACGCGGCAACGAGCTTGG
>JAFNGD010000317.1 GCA_017885365.1 Nitrospirota bacterium | reverse complement strand
GCGTTCTTTGCCCGACCCTCTCGAACGCCTTGTTGGAACACTTTTGTCAGGTTTCGATCATTTCTGTCGACTTCCCTGTTAGATATTTACTTTAATCTGCGCTTCTTCTCTGATTATCAATGTCTTTCATTTTCGACGCAATCATATTTCCCTTAATGTTGTTATCATCATCGCTAATCATTGTGGCCAAATCATAGCCCAAACCTTTTAATTCATTTGACCAAATGATTTTACTGCTATTTATCTCAATGCAATACAGTCGACCATATGTATGCGTATAAAGGAAGCCGCCATTTTTAATCATATTAACAAATCCATTCCCGCTTTTTAACCATGATTGATTGAGAGTTATTTCTTTAATAGTTTTACCGGTTCCCGCGTCAATTACAACGATCTTGCCTTTGGCCTCTATATATAGGTAAGACATTATCGTCCCCCTTCTTTGTTTTCCAACAAGATATTATCGGAACAGCTACGGTAGAGATTAGCATTGCGTAGCAGACTCGTCAACAATTAAGCTGCGCGGTCTATCCTATAAAATTATTTTCAATAGCTCCGGGACGAATATCAACGCACTTGATATCATGTCATGGTGAGAAGCGTATGACGAGATTGCCGCGCTCACTTCGGTCGCTTGCAATGACACTGTAACAACACGTTGTAACAGCGGCGAGCAATAAAAAAGAGCCGCGGTTGCAATGATCATTCTTTTCCGCCTTCCCTCTGCGCTCTCTTCGGTGAAAATACTCTCGGAATTATGCTCGGCACCTTCTTCATATATTCCCGGTACTGATCGCCGAATATCTTCACGAACCGTCGCTCTTCGATGAACATGCCGAAGAGGAAATAGAGGTCCGCCAGGACCGTGATGGTAAGGCCGTTCACGGTGATGGTCGGACTGAAGGTGAAGATGATAAGGCCCGCCACGTACAGGGGGTGGCGCACGATGCCGTAGACACCGGTCGTGACCAGCTCCTTCTCGGTCAACCCCTCACTGTTGCCGGCGATCTCCCCTTTCGTCACATACCGCCACACCTGCCGGAAACCCATGAACTCCCATTTATCCAGATACTGGAAGGCCTGCGCGCCGAACACAAAACCCGCGATCTGGATCGCGTGCATGGCCAGGCGGAACCAGAGCGGCCCCTGCCAGAGGACCCGATCCGGGACCTGGATGATGAGGTAGATCGCAGCGAGTGCAGTGACCGAGCTCACGCTCGTATAGAGGAACCGGTACCACACGCGCAGGAAGGTCTCGCCGAAGGCGCGCCGGCACCGGTCCTTGAACCAGGAGGCGACCGTGATGCTGTGGATGAGGGCGAAGGCCAGGAATATGATTACTAGGGAAGCCATAATGATCCAAAAGCAAGACATTCTATTTACCGCAGAGAACGCTGAGAGCACTGAGTTAAGGCATGAAAACGAGGAGAAAGCATTAACGGGAAAGTACTATTGAGACCAAGTGATATCACATCCCCTTTCCGCAAGGTCTTGAAATCTCTGCGTCCTCTGCGCTCTCTGCGGTGAAAAGTCGTTGATTGTTATTTGCTTCCCAGCATCTCCGCTGCCGCTTCCTGGATCGCATCCATGCGGTCGTACCCGGCGATCAGGACATCGGCATCCTTGAACTGGTCGAGGATATAGGGGCTGTCGAAGGAAACAACCACGCTGCGTTTACCCGCCGCCTTCGCCCGGCGCAGGACCTCGAAGGCCGCGTCGCGCAGCGCCGGCGATATGCCCGACCTGCCCTTCGAAGCAGATATGCGCGAGAATATCCCGATGACAACGGCTCCGGCGCCGCTGAGATCGAGATGGGAGGAGAGATCGGCATTGGAGACGTCGGGCGTCAGCGTGGTGATGCTCACCGTTCCAAACCGTTTCATCAGCTCCTGCGTGAACGGGCCGCCCATGCCCTGGCTGTCATCGTCCAGGACAAAGCATACAACGCCTTTCCCGGTGTCGAGAGGGAGCATTTTTCTGTCGCCGCTGACCACGGTGAGCGCCTTCCGGCCGAGCTCCCGAGCGGTCTGCCGGTGCTTTTCGTAGTCGATCTTTAGAGCGTGACCCCCCTTCGCTTCCCCCCTTGGCAAGACACCCCCCTCTTTTTCCCCCCTTACCAAGGCGCCCCCCTTTATTTCCCCCCTTGCGAAGGGGGGACTGAGGGGGGTATCGAACAGCCCGAGCTGCTTCTTCGCGGCCNNGCATCGACCGGATGGAGCAGGATGTCCATGCCCGCCTCGACGGCCCGGATAGCGATCTCGTCCTGGGGGTACTCGCTGGCGAGGGCGCCCATGTCCAGAGCGTCGGAGATGATGATCCCGCCGAACTCCATCCCCTCGCGCAGGAGCGCGGTCACGACCTTCTTGGAAAAGGTCACAGGTTTCACCGGGTCCAGGGCGGGCACCAGCAGGTGGGCGATCATGACCATCCCGACGCCGTCCTTGACCGCCTCGCGGAACGGCGGCAGCTCGATCCGGTTCAGCCGAGATCTGTCCACCCGGATGACCGGAAGAACAGAGTGGGAATCCTGGTCCGTGTCGCCGTGGCCAGGGAAATGCTTGGCGCAGGCCAGGAGGTCCCGTTTCCCGTCGGACCGGGGCTGCTGCAGCCCCCGGATGTACTGCCTGCCGAACCACTCGACCGTCTCCGGGTCCTCGCCGAAGGAGCGGGTGCAGATGATGGGGTTGTCGGGATTGTTGTTCACGTCCATGACAGGCGAGAAGACAACGTGGATGCCCACGCCCCGGGTCTCTGTCCGCACCGCGTCCAGCATGGCGTGGAGCAGTGCGACATCCTTGTTCGAGCTGCGCTTGATCGCCGAGGCCACGGCGCGCTGGCTCGGGAAGCTCGTCCCTCCGTCCAGCTGCTGCCCCAGCCCCCGCTCCACATCAGAAGAGACCAGGAGCGGCAGTTCGGCGCGCGACTGGAGCTCCGCAAGATGGCGCGGTGTGCCCTCGATGTCGCCGCCGAAGAGGATGAAGCCGCCGATGCCCTCTTCCGCAAGCCGTGCCATGTCGCCCCGGTATGACGGTTCGGAAAGGCGTTTTCCCTCGGTCCGGGGCATCACCATCTGGGCGACCGCATGGCGTAAGGACCTGATTTTCATGGCGCATTCTCGCTTTTTTCTCAGGTCAATGCAAGTTTTTTCTCCCTTCCTTGACAAGAGGGTGTCACAGGTATATGTTAAAATTAATAACATAGGATATTTATAGCCCCTTGCACAGGCGGACCGATGCTGCCGGCGATAGACAATGTGAATAGGATAAAGACCCTTCTCCTCGCCGGCGCTACGACCGTCTCGGTCATGATGGGGGTGACGGGTGCCGTCCTGCTCATGTATGGGTCCGGTATGCCTGCGGCGCTCAAGGCCATGACTATCGCGATCCTGGTGCTCGCTCCGTTTCCCGCTGCGAGCACCGTCGTGTTCGTCCGGGCGCTCGACCGCTACGCGAAGGAGGCCGAGAGCTACGCAACCCGCGATTCCCTCACCGGCCTGTACAACCAGCACACCTTCTGGGACCTGCTGCAGTACGAGACCCAGCGTTCCCAGCGCCAGACGTATATGTTCTCCCTCCTGCTCATCGACGTCGATAACTTCAAGATGATCAATGACAAGTTCGGCCACCAGGTCGGAGACCTGTTCCTGAGGGACTTCTCGATGGTCCTCAAGTCCGCCGTCCGGAAGGGCGACATCCCCGCCCGCTACGCAGGCGACAATTTCACCGCCATCCTTCCGGTGTGCGATGAGGAACAGGCCTACGTTGTCGCCAACCGGCTCATGGACGGCCTCCGGAACCATTCCCTCACGCTGCCCGACGGGACGCAGGTCCGGGCGACCATATCCATCGGCGTCGCCGTCTTCCCCAGCCACGCCAAGGACGCCCAGGACCTGTTCCTCCTGGCGGACAGCATGCTGGGCCAGGCCAAGACCGCGGGCAAGGACAATATCTCCTTCCCGAGCGACGGCGACAACGTGGAGATGCTCAAGAACATGGGCGATACGCAGATCATGATCCTCGACGCACTCCACAACCGGAATAAGAGGATCGTGCCC
Organism: Nitrospirota bacterium; assembly: GCA_017885365.1. The sequence goes on along the minus strand of JAFNGD010000317.1, from coordinate 5,227 downwards.
TACTTCCAGCCCATCATGAACGTCAAGGACAAGTCCATCTCCGCCTACGAGGTGCTGACGAGGATCGTCATCGACGAGCGGGTGATCCCGGCAGCGGATTTCATCGAGGCGGCCGAGAACATGGGCGCCATCGGAAGGATCGACTATCAGCTCATCGAACAGGCATTCAAGATCGTGAAGGAGAAGAACTTCACCGGCACCCTGTTCTTGAACCTCTCGCCCAAAGCCATGGTCATCAACGATTTCATGCCCACCATCCGTGCCCTGTTCCGCGATTACGCCATCAATCCCGGCAATATGGTCTTCGAGATCACCGAACGGGACACGGTTAAGAACATCCGGATGTTCGAGCGGTTCGTCCACAAGCTGAAGGACGAAGGGTTCCGGTTCGCCATCGACGACTTCGGCGCAGGCTATTCGTCGTTCCAGTACCTCAAGACCTTCCCCATCGATTATCTCAAGGTGGACGGCGAGTTCATCCGCAGCATGCACGGCAAAGGCTCCATCGAGAAGGAGATCGTCTCGAGCATCGCCTCCCTGGCCGAACGGATCAAGGTCAAGACCATTGCCGAGTACGTGGAAAGCGAGGCCATTCTGGACCAGGTCGAATCCGCCGGCATCCACTATGCCCAGGGCTATTACATCCAGCGGCCGTCCCCGCACCTGGCCTAGGCCCCTCTCTCAAGCACCCCGCGCCCCTTCTCTTTGATCATCCTCTTTACCTTTACCCATGCCGGATGCTATACTGTGGCTGTCTCTCTCACCGATCTCATGACCAAGGAGCTCCCATTGGACTCGATCACCTACGTTCACGGCTCATACCGGACCCGCACGATCCGGCGATCATTGCTTGGACGGTTGTTTCCCGCCGCCCGCCTCTATTCCCGCCTGGTATCCGTCGTGGTCCGCGGAAGCGCAAAGGCGAAGCGCGGGCAATACTTCACGCCGGACTGGGTCGCCAGCAGCCTGGAGACGCTCCGGGCGCTCGAAGAGATCGGCGTGATCATCGAGATCAACGGCGTCGACCATTTCAGGAGCCTGGACGGCCCCTGCGTCTTCATCGGCAACCACATGAGCACCCTGGAGACCATGGTCCTGCCCTCGATCATCTCGCAGTTCAAGGACTCCACCTTCGTGGTGAAGCAGAGCCTCGTGGACTACCCGGTCTTCAAGCACATTATGCGGTCCCGGGACCCCATTACCGTGGGCCGCTCCAATCCCCGCGACGACCTCAAGGCCGTGTTCGAAGGCGGCGAGGTCCGTCTGAAGGCGGGCCGCTCAATCGTCATCTTCCCCCAGACTACGCGCACCGAGGTCTTTCACCCCGCTGAGTTCAACACCATCGGCATCAAGCTGGCCAAGCGGGCGAACGTGCCCGTGGTCCCGATCGCCCTCAAGACCGACGCCTGGGGCAATGGGAAATACCTAAAGGACTACGGCAAGATAGACCCGTCGAAAAAGGTCTGGTTCGAGTTCGGCAAGCCGATGACCATTGCCGGCCGCGGCGACGAGGAGCACCAGCAGATCATCGCGTTCATCAGCGGAAAATTGAAGGAATGGGGCGGGAAGGTGGAAGAGCAGAAGTGACACTCATTTTGTACCCATTGCGTGTTCTGGCAACCCTCACGGCACGAGCTCATCTCGTACACTTTCGGAAGCATACCGTTGCATTATGATACAGTCTCGTTGGCGTGCGATATGTTCTCTCTATCCATTGACACGCACTGCCGTAAATATTATATTTCCTCATCAATCATCCCAAGGGTCATATCTCTTTGATTGTTTTCCTGCGCACGCAAAATGTAATTTCACCAGGAGACAACAATGGCTGCCTTGTTCACCTGTTTCAACAGAAACGGCCTCGAGTCGATCCTGCCGCACCGGGGAGAAGCCCTCAGGAAGATCGACGGNNGCCCCCACCTATCCGGGATATGCACAGGATGAATTTGTCTGCCTTGTCGCTGCAGCGCTCATTCCTATCGCATTCAAAAACCTGGATCATGACCCCTATGTTGTTAAAAAGATCGTGCGTTACAAAAAGAACGCAGTGCCCGGCGACAAGCTGGTTGCGGAAGTGACGCTCCACGGGAGAAAGGCGAAGTTCTTCATGTTCTCCGCCAGGATCACCAACCAGCGCAACGAGGTCATTGCCGAGTACGAAAAGATCGTCGGTGCGGTGTGAGCGGACGGATCTCATGCGAAGTGCGCCTTCCTCCTGGAGCTGTTGAAGTTGCCATTTTTGGGGACGCATCACATTGAAGTATTGAGGCTCCCTGCAGCTTGCTGCAGGGAATGCACTCGCTGGATTCAGCCAAGCATGAGGAGGCAAGGATGTATAAAAGCACCTTTGTATCATCAGGCATTACCTTTGGATCTGCCCTGGTCACCATTTCATGGAGCGTCAATAAGTCCGTTTTTTGGGCGATCGTGCACGGATTATTTTCGTGGTTCTATGTTATTTACTATTTGATCGTGCGTTGACGTTAGCATCTACTTCCTGTAGATGCGGCAGTGGCCATGTCAGATGCATACGCACATTACAACCTGAAGATGTGAACAATACGGCAGTTCGGACTTGATTCCAGGCGGCACCATGAAAAAGCAAAAGATAACAAATGTGGTCAGTATCGGCTTCTATCGACGAGATCAGTGGCCGCGGTTGCTCGAAACGGTAGATGACAGACAAGCTCTTGAAGACACTTACGACAATTGGGTATTGTCCTTTGAAAAGGGCCTGGCAATGATGCGATCTTCTGGTGTCGAGCCGCTCAGAGTAGATGTGGATGTAAAAGAGCTACTAGCTTGGTTGAAGACGCAAGACATGAAGAATACGGGTGCGGCACGCGCTGAGTTTATTGCAGAACTTAGTCGACAGGGTCGAGGAAAGAAGATGGATGCCAAGTAACTTCCTGTACTACGCAGTGGTTGCGACTGTTGGAAATTGCATATTTCAAACTGAATCAATCGGGAGGCATTATGAACAAACATATATTATTTGGCTTTTTGCTTCTGCTTGGCATGGTTGCCAGCATCCCTAGTACAGCAATGGCCGTTTCAGCACCAAATGGTAGCATGTTCGAAGTGGATGTTTCTGGTTTGTGGTCTTCAGCACCAACAGCCGGATTTAGTAATTCGTACAGTGGTAGTTTTGGTCTTGGCATGATGCTAAATCAAGCAAAAACATTACAAGGACGAATAGATTATTCGCCAATGCAATGGGATCATGATGCTGTTGCTGGTAACCTGCACTATAAAAGGCAATCCTTTATCGTCAGTAGCCGCTATTACATTCCAACTTACTCGGAGAAAATCAATTTTTTTGGACAAGTTGGGATTGAGATAAGCTCAGATAGGATAGACAGCTTCACTCCGTCATTTGCGGTGCAGACAACCAGTGAAACCAATACGGGCATAACACCAGGACTTGGTATCGAGTTTAGCCTCGGGCCAAGCTTAGGTTTTGTAATTTCCGGTAGATATCACATTATCACGGATAAATATTTTGATTTGATGGCAGGATTAGCTTTTCATTTTTAGTTCACCAGGAATACTCACTGATGAAATCGTCATGCGTATCTCCTGCGATTCTAGCCTTGCTCTTAATCGGATTTTCCTAAAATTGATATTTAGATTGCCTCTTTGCGTTGGCTGCAAATTGGCTACATTATAGCGTTCAAATTTTTTGTGACGCTAAATTTAGTCACTCAACAATGCACTCCATAGGACCGTCCAGCTATTGGTGCGCGGACCGCTGGGGTTGAGACATGATGCATGTTTCAATCAATATCCGTTGATAGTTTCGACTTTTTGAAATCAAAGCTTGCAGGTGAAGTGTACTATCCGAACGCTCATCCCGGCCTCACATTTTCCACTTCTAGCCCTTCACCAGCATAGCAATTAAAAAAAAGGGATGCCTTTTCGGCATCCCGTTCTCTTTTTCCCCCGTATCATCTTCAGGACTACTTTTTCAATTGCTTCATCAGCCACGCCATGTTCTGGCCGAGCTGCTTCATGGTCTTCATGCCTTCTTCATCGTTCGCGACCTCGCCCGGCTGGCGTCCGTGCGCCAGGTTCCAGTAGCTCGAACCCGGCACGATCATTTGGCCGATCAGGAAGAAGGCGTTCAATGAGCTGAACACGTGGTATGCTCCCGCCCTGCGTGCCGCCACCACGCCCGCGCCCACCTTGCGCTGGAACATGTCGCCGTTCGCCCGGGAGACCATGCCGCTTCGCTCGATCAGCGCCTTCATGCCCGCCGAGACGTCGGCAAAATACGTGGGCGATCCCAGCAGGATGCCGTCGGCATCGATCATCTTCTCGATGCACTCATTGATGATGTCCTTCTCCACGGCGCAGCGCTTGTTCTTTTTCTCGTAGCACTTCATGCAGGCNNATGCACCCCTGGATCGGCTTGCCCGAGAGCTGGTACAGCTCCGTTTCGATCCCGGCTACCTTCATCTCGTCCATCACGGCATTCAGCAGGATGGCCGTGTTCCCGTCTTTCCTCGCGCTTCCGTTAAACGCAATGATCTTCATGGATCCTCCTGTGACAACCTGTTTTTTTGCTGCGCGCTACTGTTTCTTCGACAGGGCCTTCACGCTCCTGCACCCCGCATCGCTTTCCAGCGAGCAGGCCTTCTCGAAATCGGCCAGTGCCGGCTGGATATTTCCTATCGGGTAGAAGGCCATGCCCTTTCCAGCAAAGGCATCTCCACTCGACGGATCATCGGCAATCTCGGCCGAAGGATCGAGGATGGTATTCTCGCATTGCTTCAATTTGACATTGACTGCAGCGCGGCTTGCGAGACGACCGCTCTCATTTACCCGTCACTCCCCTGCCCGGCTGGTCGGCGCCCTTGCCTCCGTCCCCGATGGACAGCAGCTCGACCTCAAAGATCAGGACCGCATTGGGTCCGATCTGCGCCCCGGCGCCCCGGTCACCATACGCGAGCTCCGACGGGACGAACAGCCTGATCTTTCCGCCCTCTTTTATGAGCTGAACGCCCTCGGTCCATCCCTTGATCACCTGGTTCAGCGCAAACGTAGCGGGCTGACCGCGCTTGTAGGAGCTGTCGAATTCGGTACCGTCGATCAGCGTACCGCGGTACTGGACGGTCACGGTATCGGTTGCCTTGGGCTGTTTCCCCTTACCCTCGGCGAGGATCGTGTATTGGAGACCGCTGGGAAGCGTTGTCACGCCTTCTTTCTTCTTGTTCTCGGCGAGGAA
>JAFNGD010000316.1 GCA_017885365.1 Nitrospirota bacterium | reverse complement strand
CGCGAAGAGCTGCGCCAGACCGAGCAGGCCCGCCACGCCGCTGGCATTGTCGTCGGCGCCGGGCGTCGTCCGCACCGTGTCGTAGTGCGCGCCCACCACGAGCACCTGCCCGGGCGATGCCGTCCTGCTCGGTCTGGCGCAGCTCTTCGCGAACAGGCCGCTGGAGAAGACCGTGCGGTTCGTCGCGTTCCCCCTCGAGGAGCCGCCCGCTTACCGGTCAAGGAACATGGGAAGCTACCACTACGCCGCAAGCCTCAAGAAGGGCCGCGAGCATGTGGAGGGGATGATCTGCCTCGAGATGATCGGGTTCTTCAGCGACCGTCCGGGCTCGCAGCACTATCCCCTCCCGTTCATGAACCTCAAGTTCCCCAAGGCCGGCAACTACATCGCCATGGTGGGGAGCCGGAAGTCCAAGACGTTCACGATGCAGATGGCCGGGGGCTTCCGGAAGGCCGTGAACCTGCCACTGGTGACGCTGAACGCGCCCGCTATCGTCGTGGGCATCGACTTCTCGGACCACTGGTCCTTCGGAAAGTTCGGCTATCCCGCCTTCATGGTCACCGACACGGCCTTCTATCGGAACCCCAACTACCACTCGCCGTCGGACCTCCCCGACACGCTGGATTACAACCGCATGGCCCAGGTCGTCGAGGGGTTGAAGGCGGCAGTGGAGGAGTGGGGGAGAGGCTGACGCGGGGACGCGGGGACGCGGTGACGCGGTGACAAGGGGAAAAACCGATTAGAATGATCCGTGCCGCTTGTCTCTTTATGCTTTTCTTCCCCAATTAAGGTCTTTCCTCTGCGTGCTCTGCGTTCTCTGCGGTAAAAAAGGTTTTCTCCGTGTCTCTGTGGTTCCCCAGAAATCCGCATTGACAAGCCATAGCCCCCATTGTATCCTGTCCCTGTCGCAGCCCTCCTTATCGAAAAAACCTTGCCGGCGAGGTCCCGATGATCCTGACCAAGATCCAGGAATCAGCAGCGAACTATCCCGACGACATCGCCATTCAGTTCAAGGAAGGGGACCAGTACCGGAAGCACACCTACCGCGAGCTGATCACGACGGTGACCTCAGTCGCCCGCGCTCTCTCCCGCCTCGGCATCGAGAAAGGCGACCGGGTCGCGGTCCTGTCGGAGAACCGGCCTGAGTGGGTATTCTCCTACCTCGCCATCACCTCCCTGGGGGCGGTCGTCGTGCCCCTGGACGCGCAGCTTACGGACAAGGAGGTCAACCTCCTGCTGTCCAACTGCGACGCCAAGGCCGTGTGCGTGTCCGCGGCAACGCGGCAGAAGCTCCCGCAGGGCAAGGCCGTCACGGTCATTTCCTATGACGCCGGGGACGGCGCGCTCTTCTCCGACATGATGCAGGCGCACCCGGGAGCGCCGATGCCGGAGGCCCCCTTTGACAGCGATCTTGCCGCCATCCTGTACACGTCGGGCACCACGGGCGACCCCAAGGGCGTGATGCTCTCGCACGGGAACCTGGTCGCGAACTGTACCAGCGCGATCAAGCTGAACATCATCTACAAGACGGACAACCTGCTCTGCCTGCTGCCGCTCCACCACACCTATCCCGCAATGGCCTGCATGATCCTGACCCTGTCTCTTGGTGGGACCATGACGATCCTGAACAGCCTCAAGGGGCCCGACATCATCGCCTGCATGCAGGAGACCGGAGTGAGCGTCCTCGTCGCCGTGCCGCAGCTTCTGACCGGGCTCCGACGGGCCATTTTTGACAAGATCGAGTCGAGCCCGCTGATGCTCCGGGTCCTGGCGAAGCTGCTCCTCGGCCTGAGCGGTCTCGTCCGGAAGCTGTTCAACGTCAATATCGGCAAGGCCCTGTTCGGCAAGGTCCACGCCAGGTTCGGTCCCCGGTTCCGGCTGACGGCGAGCGGCGGCGCCCGGCTCGACCCCGACGTGTACACGGACATGTCGAACCTCGGGTTCCTGGTCATCGAGGCGTACGGGCTCACCGAGACCTCGCCGGCTGCCACGTTCAATCCCGTGGAGAAGCAGAAGGCCGGGTCCATCGGCATTCCCATAGCCGACGTCGAGGTCAGGATCTCTGAGCCCGACGCGTCCGGCATGGGAGAGATCGCCATCAGGGGGCCGAACGTCATGCTGGGCTACTACAAGAAGCCCGGCGAGACCGCCGAGGTCATCCGGGACGGGTGGTTCTACACCGGCGACCTTGGCTATAAAGACAGGGATGGCTACTTCTTCATCACCGGCAGGTCCAAGGAGATGATCGTCCTGTCCACGGGAAAGAAGATCTTCCCCGACGAGCTCGAGAAATTCTACAAGCAGCTGCCGTCGATCAAGGAAATCTGCATGCTCCAGACGGAACGTGGGCTCGAGGCAGCCGTGGTCCCGGACTTCGACTATCTCAAGAAGATGAACATCGCGAACGCGCGGGAGACCATCGCCTTCGAGATCGAGGACCTCGCCAAGGACCTGCCGCCGTACAAGCGCATCTCGGGGCTCAAGATCTTCAAGGACTCGCTCCCGGTGACGCGGCTCGGGAAGCTCAAGCGCACCCTGGTGAGGGACCTGTACCTCAAAGGCGGCGAACGCGCAGAAAAGACGGTGCACAAGGGCGATGAAGGCATTCTCGACAGCGACGCGGGCACGAAGGTCGTCGCGTGCCTCGCGGCATTCTCGGTCAAGAAGCACATCGTTCCCGACGACAACCTGGAGATCGACCTGGGGCTGGATTCGCTCTCCCGCGTGGAAATGGTCGTCAGCCTGGAGCAGACCTTCGGCACGGGCCTGCCCGAATCCTTCGGCTCCGAGGTCTTCACGGTCCGCGACGTGGTCGAGAAGATGCAGCAGGTGATGGCCTCGGGCGTGGGGAAGGCCGGCTCGAACGTGCGGCTGTCGTGGGCGGAGATCCTGCAGCAGGAGCCGTCGGACGAGGCAAAGGCGCTGGTGCGGACCAAGAGGAACGCGCTCTGTCTCCTGGGTTGGCGGTTCTGCCGTATCACGCTGAAGATGATCTTCGGCGTGCTGGGCGGTGTGACCGTGCGCGGCGCGGAGAACTTGCCGAGGCAGGGACCGTATCTGATCACGCCGAACCACCTGAGCAACGCCGATGCTTTTCTTCTCACCGCTGCCATGCCGGCCGTGGTCGGCAGTCAGGCGTTCTATCTCGGGGACACGAAGTTCTTCGGTGGGCCGATCTCGTCGCGGATAGCGCAGTACATCCAGGTCATCCCCGTGGACATGGAAGCGAAGCTCTATAACGCGCTCCAGCTCTCGGCCTACATACTCCGCCAGGGAAAGGTCCTCTGCGTCTTCCCCGAAGGAAGCCGCTCGCGCGACGGGAACATCAAGGAGTTCAAGAAGGGCGTGGGCATCATCGCCAAGGAGCTGAACGTTCCGATGGTGCCGGTGGCCATCACAGGCACCTACGCCATGATGCGGCCGGGCCAGCTCTTTCCCCGGCCCACGAGGACGACGGTCACCTTCGGAAAGCCGTTCCAGCCGGGTGATATGGCCTATGAGGAGATCACGAAGAAACTGTACGGGGATGTGGTGGATCTCCTGGATCAGAAGTCAGGAGCCGGGAGCCAGTAGCCAGAAGAGATGCGACGGAAAATACAGTCAACGCAGAGGGACGCTGAATAACTTATGAATAACGCTGTTAGAATCGAGCATAGCACTATAAGTTGATACTGGTTTTACAGCGTTGATCATAGGTTGTTATCATAAGCATTTTCAGCGTCGAATATTGCTCTGGTTGAGTTGTTGGTGGTGGAGGTTTTGATATGAAACGAAGACGCTCTATGCTTTTTCTGTCAGTAACCCTACTGCTCGTCTCCTGTCAGACCACCGAGGGGCCGTCGGTCCCGCCGGTCGAGCTGGCGCGGCCAAAGGTGGCGCTGGTGCTCGGCGGCGGCGCTGCGCGGGGCTTCGCGCATATCGGGGTGATCCGCGCGCTGGAGCAGGAGAAGGTCCCGATCGACCTGATCGTGGGCACCAGCGTCGGCAGCCTCATCGGCGCCATCTACGCCTATGATGCGAACAGCATGGAGCTTGAATGGACGGCCTTCCTGCTCGAGAAGGACAGCATCTTCGACTACGGGCTGTTCACCGCGTTTACCAGCATGGGAGCGGCGAAGGGCGACAAGCTCGAGGAGTTCGTCAAGAGCAAGGTGCCCGTGGCGAACATCGAAAATCTGAAAATCCCCTTCGCAGCGGTGGCCACGGATCTGAACCGGGGAACGCGGATCGTGCTGGACAAAGGGTCCGTCGCCAGGGCCGTCCGGGCGAGCAGCGCCATCCCGGGAGTTTTCCCGCCGGTGGACCACCAGGGGAGGCTGCTCGCCGACGGCAGCTTGATCGACAGCATCCCCGTGTCCGTCGCCCGGGAGAAAGGCGCGGACATCGTCATTGCCGTTGACATCAGCGAGAACGTGGTCAACTTCAATATCACCAACCTGCTCGACGTCATGCTCCAGACCATCACGATCATGGGCGCGGAGAACGCGAAGGCCAGGAGGAAGGAAGCCGACGTCCTGATCTCGCCCAAGATCGGCGACGTGGGTATGCTGGACTTTACCCAGAAGAAGCGGTGCATGATGGCCGGCATCGAGGCGACGCAGAAAATGATGCCGGAGATCAAGGCGAAGATCGAGGAGTGGGGGAGGAAGCGGGCGGCGCAGGTGAAGTAGAAAACCTGCTTACCACGGAGGCACGGAGACACGGAGAGCAACATGTTACATTATGAAGATTTGACCGAAAAACTGATATCCGCTGCGATCGAAGTGCACCGACAGTTAGGTCCCGGCTTATTAGAATCGGCCTATGAAGAATGTTATTGCCATGAATTAAAGCTTCGAGACGTGTCGCTCGAACGGCAGAAGCCAATACCCTTGCAGTATAAAGGGATCAATCTAGAGTGCGGGTACCGTATGGATGTTGTTGCTGATAAGAAAGCGATCGTGGAAGTAATGGAAGTAAAGTGCGTTGAAAAGATATTGCCAGTCCATGAAGCGCAATTATTGACCTATTTGAAACTGTCTGGCTTGAAAGTGGGCCTTATCATTAATTTCCACTCGCGGTTCATCAAAGAAGGCATTCGGCGACTTGTGTTTTAACCTCCGTGCCTCCGTGTCTCCGTGGTGAAAAAGAGGTTTCTCAATGTTTGACCGTATCAAGATCATCCTCGAGATGATCAAGTTCGAACACACCATCTTCGCGCTGCCCTTTGCCTTCACCGGCGCGCTCCTGGCGCTGGATGGGCTGCCGTCGCTGGAGCAGGCGATCTGGATCGTCGTCGCCATGGTCGGGGCGCGCTCGGCGGCCATGGGCTTCAACCGCTGGGCGGACCGGGACATCGACGCCGAGAACCCGAGGACGAAGACGCGGGCGTTGCCCCTGGGGCTGGTGACGCCGGCACAGGTCCTGGCGTTCATCATCGTCTCCTCGGGCCTGCTGGTGCTGGCGGCATACATGCTGAACCCGCTCTCGTTCTATCTCTCTCCGGTGGCGCTGGCCATTGTGTGCTTCTATTCCTATACCAAGCGCTTTACCTTCCTCTCTCATGCCTTCCTGGGGCTGGCCATTTCCGGCGCGCCCATGGGCGCCTGGATCGCGGTGACCGGCAGGTTCGAGTTCCCGGCGCTGGTGCTCGGCGTCGCGGTGCTGTTCTGGCTCGTGGGCTTCGACATCCTGTATGCGCTCCAGGACCTGGAATTCGACCAGAAGGCGGGACTGCACTCCGTTCCCCAGCGGTTCGGGGTCAGGACCTCGCTCCTGATCTCCCGCACGGCCCATCTCGTGACCATGCTCTGTCTTTTCTGGATCTACGTTCTCCTGCCGGTCGGTATGCTGTACCTTCTCGGTGTTCTTGTAGCGATGGGGCTGATCATCTACGAGCATTCCCTGGTCAAGGAAAGCGACCTCTCGAAGCTCAACATCGCGTTCTTCAACATGAACGGCTACATCAGCGTCACGATCTTCATCTTTACCCTGCTTGATGTCCTGTTGTAACAGCACCGCGGCGGCATTGCCGATCATTCCATCTGCAGCGAGGCGAACACGATGACCCCTCTTGAACCGGCAGGCACACCCAGGACCACCTACCTCAAGGACTACCGTCCGCCGGACTACCGTGTCGAGACCGTGAATCTCCAATTCGACCTCGACGAATCGAGAACGACGGTCAAGTCGCTCCTCACCGTGGTCTGCAACCACGACCGGTGCGAGGGGATCCATCCCTTCGTGCTCCAGGGCAGGGACCTGAAGCTGCTTGCGGTGAAGCTGGACGGGCAGCCGCTGTCGGAGCATGACTACAAGATCGAGGGAGAGACCCTCTCCATCATTCCGGTCCCCGACCGGTTCGTGCTGGAGATCGAGACCGAATGCGACCCCGCTGCGAACACGGAGCTGTCGGGCCTGTACCGGTCCGGCAGCATGTTCTGCACGCAGTGCGAGGCCGAGGGGTTCCGGAAGATCACCTACTATCCCGATCGGCCCGACGTACTGGCCCGTTTCATGACGACCATCGTTGCCGACAAGAAGAACTATCCCGTGCTCCTGTCCAACGGGAATCCGATCAGGCGCGGGGACGCGCCGGACGGCAGGCATTTCGTCACCTGGCACGACCCGTTTCCCAAGCCGGCCTATCTCTTTGCCCTCGTGGCCGGGGACCTTGCGCGCATCGAGGACCGGTTCACCACGATGTCGGGGAGGCAGGTTTCCCTCCATATCTATGTCCAGCACCATAATAAGGAAAAGTGCGGCCACGCCATGGATTCTCTCAAGAAGGCCATGAAGTGGGACGAGGAGACCTACGGCAGGGAATACGACCTGGACCTGTTCATGATCGTGGCGACCGATGACTTCAACATGGGCGCCATGGAGAACAAGGGCCTGAACATCTTCAATTCCAAGTACGTCTTGGCGGACGCAAGGACCGCCACGGACAGCGACTTCCAGGGCATCATGGGCGTCGTGG
>JAFNGD010000315.1:2939-3081 GCA_017885365.1 Nitrospirota bacterium | reverse complement strand
CGGTCATGATCGACCGGCCCGGTGTTGTCACCGGGCTCGCCTGGACGCCCGTGGGAGGCGACATCCTATTCGTGGAAGCGTCCATGATGCCGGGGAACAAGCAGCTGACGCTCACGGGCCAGCTCGGCGACGTGATGAAGGA
>JAFNGD010000315.1:0-2828 GCA_017885365.1 Nitrospirota bacterium | reverse complement strand
CGGCGAGATCACCCTCCGGGGCAAGGTGATGCCCATCGGCGGTATAAAGGAAAAGGCGCTGGCCGCGCGGCGCGCAGGGATCAAGACCATCATCCTGCCCGAGCGGAACATGAACGACCTCGATGACATTCCCGAGGAGCTCCGGAAAGAGATGACCTTCGTTCCCGTCGAACGGATCGACCAGGTGATCGAAGCGGCGTTGATGCCGAAAACTGAGGACTGAGGAGGAGCGGTCACCGGCAGAGCTGGACCGAGAGTTCTTACCGAGTTCTTACCCCACACGATCATGCTTGACCTGACACCATCACGGCGCCTCCCCGCCTGGTTCAAAGTGCGGCTGTCCACCAACGAACGGTATTCCGCGGTCCGTAGCCTGGTCCGCGAGCGGGACCTGCGTACGGTGTGCGAGAGCGCGGCGTGCCCGAACCGGAACGAATGCTGGAACGCGGGCACGGCGACCTTCCTGATCCTCGGTGATGTGTGTACCCGCAGGTGCGGATTTTGTAATATCTCCACGGGAACTCCCCGGGAGACGGATGCGCGTGAGCCCGAGCGTGTGGCAGAGGCTGTGGCCAGCCTCGGCCTGTCGTACGCTGTCGTTACATCGGTGACGCGGGACGATCTTCCCGACGGCGGCGCGGACCTCTTCGCGGAAACGATCAGGGCCATCCGGAAGCGCACCCCGCACTGCCAGATCGAGGTCCTGGTCCCTGACTTCCAGGGTTCGTCGCAGCCGCTGGACGACGTGCTCGATGCTTCTCCCGATGTCCTGAGCCACAACATCGAGACCGTCCCTTCGCTGTATCCGCGCGTGAGGCCGCAGGCCGACTATGGCAGGTCCCTGCAGCTGCTGCGCCGGGCGAAGGAGCGGGGCGTTGTAACGAAATCAGGGATCATGCTGGGGCTGGGGGAGAGCGGGGAGGAAGTGCAATCGTCGCTGCGCGACCTCCGGGGCGTCGGCTGTGCACTCCTGACCATCGGGCAGTACCTCCGGCCGAATAAACGATCATTGCCGGTTGCATCATTTCCTTCACCCCGGGTATTCGAGGATCTCCGTGCCGAAGCCCTGTGCATGGGGTTCCGCGGCGTCTCGTCCGGACCGCTCGTCCGCAGCTCCTACCATGCAGGGACATTTGAGTCCAGCCGTGATCACGCGACGAACAGCGGCGAGGTTCAGCAAGCATGACACCACGCGTGAGCGTTTGCCTTCCTATTTATAACTGCGCTCAATACGTGGCTGAGACGATCGAGTCGTTGTACGAACAGACCTATGCNNGGCGGGCGGATCCGATTTATCGCGAATGAGCAGAACGTCGGTATGGTGCGCAATTGGAACCGCTGTCTGCACGAGGCTCAAGGCGAGTACATCAAATTCCTCTTCGGAGACGACCGGTTGGCTTCGCGTGAGGCGCTCCAGGAGATGGTCGCCGTCATGGAAGCGGACCGATCCCTGTCGCTCGTGGCTTCGTCGCGCTATGTGATCGACGACAGATCTCGCATCGTGAAGCAGCTTTCCCGATACGGCAACCGCGACATCGTCATGGCCGGTCCCGACGTCATCAGGGACTGCCTTCTCGAACAGCGAAACCTCATCGGAGAGCCGTCGGTCGTCCTCTTCAGGCGTTCACAGGCGGGGCGGGGGTTCGACATCCGGTACCGGCAGTTCGTCGACCTCGAGATGTGGTTCCACCTGCTGGAACAGGGAGGCTTTGCGTATATGTATGAGCCGCTCTCCTCGTTCCGGGTCCATGACCGACAGGCGACTGCCGCCAACCACGAGCAGAATGTGCACGTCGACGAGCAGATCATGCTGGCGCGCGAGTACTCGTCGAGGAGCTATCTCAGGTGGTCGCGGCTGGAACGGGCGTTCATGCGGTTCATTCCAGCCAGGAACATCTGGAGGCTCTACTGCCGGCACGGCAAGTTCTCCCGGGAGTCGGCCTGGGAACGGATCAAAGCGCTTTATGACGGCAACGTATCAGCGTTCTTCCTATTTTTCCCGGTCCACCGGCTCGTCAGGTATTATCAAGGTCTGGCGAGGCGGCTCATGATCATGACCAGAAAGCGTATGCGCAGATGAACATAACGGTCATTGTGCCGACCTACAACCGGCCGCGGGCTCTCAGGCTGAGCCTGCTGAGCCTTGCGCAACAGTCCATGCTGCCCTCCGAGGTGTTGATTGCCGATGACGGGAGCGGAGATGAGACAAAAGCGCAGATCGAGGAACTTCAAGTACAACTCGAACATGCATTTCCCATAAGGCACGTCTGGCAGGAGGACATCGGGTTCCGGAAGCCCAGGATCCTGAATGAAACGGTTCGGCAGGCCACCGGTGAGTATCTGATCTTCATTGATGGCGACTGCATGGCGCACCGGGACTTCGTGCGGTCCCATGTTGCCATGAGCTCGCCGGACTCCATTTTGAGCGGGAAACGGGTCGATATTGGCAGAAAATTGACCGAGCAACTGTTGGAAAAAGGTCATCCCATTATAGCGCTCAAGCCCATCCTGGTATGGGACGCCGTTGCCGGGGGCGAGGTAAAGTCCCGGAAGGTCGAGGAAGCCATACGCATCGAGAACGCTCTGCTCCGCAAGGCCTTGCACCGGGACCGGATAACCGATGACGGGGTCTGGGGATGCAATTTCAGCCTTTATAAGGACCTTTTCTACGCAATCAACGGGTGCGATGAAGACTTTCTGGACGGCTCCATTGAGGACAATGACCTTGGCATACGGGTCCTGAACCAGGGAAAGCGGGTCAGGTCCGTCAGGAACTATGCGATCGTCTTCCACCTGTGGCACAAGTCATCCTGGAGCTTCGAGAACGA
>JAFNGD010000314.1:2538-3589 GCA_017885365.1 Nitrospirota bacterium | reverse complement strand
ACCGTCGCGTGCGGGTGTGGATCGATGAGCGCATCGCGCGCCTGACGGCCACCGCAGCGAGCCTCCAGACGAAGATGTGCTTTTTTATCCGCGGATGGATGGGCTCGGACGACGTCGCCAGGCTCCGGGCGCAGCTCGACGCATCCTTCGGCATGCAGGTCGTTCTGGAGGAAAAGCATATGCGGGAGCGGGACCTGGAACGTGCGCCGGTGGTCCTTTTGAATTCGCCTTACTTCAGGGCCTTCGAGCTGTTCAGCCGCCTGCTGCCGGTCCCGGCCTACTCGTCCTTCGACCCGACGCCGTTCATCGGCATCTTCTTCCCGGTGTTCTTCGGGATGATCCTTGGCGACGCGGGTTACGGCGTGCTCCTTGCCGTGCTTGCACTGTTCCTGCGCCGGCGGTATGCAAAGAAACGGGATGTGGCGGACGCGTCGCAGGTGCTGCTGGCGTCGTCGCTCTACACCATCGTTTTCGGCGTGCTGTACGGAGAGTTCTTCGGGGACCTCGGGACCACGCTCTTCGGTATGGAGCCGCTCCTGATGGAGCGGAGGACGTCGGTCATCCCCATGATGGTGTTCGCACTGTCCGCAGGGGTCGTGCACATCGTGCTGGGGCTGCTGCTCGGCGCCATCACCGCGTTCCGGAGGAAGGTGCGCCGAGAGGGATTCGCCAAGCTTCTTAATATTCTTATCATCCTCTGCATGATCGCTGTCCTCGCAACCTTTTTCGGCTATCTCCCGGGGCTCTTGTCGCGACCGATCATCATGGTGATCCTGATCGCCACGCCGTTCCTGCTGTTCTCCGGCGGCCTTCTGGCGCCGCTCGAGCTCCTGAAGAACATCGGGAACATCATCTCCTATGTCCGGATCATGGCCATCGGCCTGACCTCGGTCCTGCTCGCCTACGTGGCCAACCAGATGGCCGGTGCGACTGGGGACATCGTGCTCGGCGTCATGGCGGCCGCACTGCTCCATCTCCTGAACATCGTCCTCGGCGTCTTCTCTCCCACCATCCACGCGCTCAGGCTGCACTATGTGGAGTTCTTCAGCAA
>JAFNGD010000314.1:0-2496 GCA_017885365.1 Nitrospirota bacterium | reverse complement strand
GGGGTTAGTGAGCGATTAGAATAATGATAGTACCTTGAGGATCGAAGATTTTCTGCAGCGACTCGACTGAGCTCGCCGAAGTCTTGCTGCAGGGAGCTTCAACACGCCGCGGGCTTGGTCGGTTTCCGGACGAGCGGGAATGGCGAGGTCTGCGGGGGAGAACGAGCGGACGGAAGGGCAGATCACTGCACGAGGAGCTTCTCGACTTCCGTGGGGGACAGGGCTGTGCTGAAGTAAAACCCTTGCGCCATGTCGCACTTGAGGAGACGCAGGATCTTCCACTGGTCCTCGGTCTCCACGCCCTCGGCGATGGTCTTGAGGTTCAGGCTGTGGGCCATGTTGATGATGGCGGTGACGAGCGAGGTGGCGTCCGGGTCCGTAGCCACGTCTGTGACGAAGGACTGGTCGATCTTGACGTAGTCCACGGGGAACTTCTTGAGATAACTGAGCGACGAGTACCCGGTCCCGAAATCGTCGATGGCAATGGCCACCCCGATGCCCTTGAGGCGTCTCAGGACCGTGATGGCGAACTCCTGGTCCTTCATGAAGATGCTCTCGGTGATCTCCAGGGTGAGGTGGCGCGGATCAATGCTGAACTCCTTGATGGCGTTCTCCACCGTTTCCGCCAGGAACTCGTGCCGGAACTGCGATCCCGAGAGGTTCACCGACATCGGGAGGGACACCTTGCCGCTGTCCCATGTTCTGATCTGTTCGCAGGCCGTCCGCAGCACCCATTTGCCCACGTCGATGATCATGCCGGTCTCCTCGAGCAGGGGAATGAACTTGACCGGTGAAACGAGCCCGAACTCCTCGTTCTTCCACTTGAGCAGGGCCTCGGTCCCCGCAACCCGGCCCGAGGACAGGTAGCAGTAAGGCTGGTAGGTGAGCAGATATTCCTTGTTCTTGAGCGCGTCCACGAGCCGTCGTTCCATGAACACCAGTTCCGTGACGCCCACGTTCATGTCTGCCGTATAGAACTGGTAATGGTTCCTGCCCTGGGCCTTTGCCTTGGCAAGGGCGATGTCGGCGTTCTTCATGAGGGTGTGGGCGTCCTTGCCGTCATCGGGGTACATGCTGATGCCCACCGCCATGGTCACCGAGATCTCCTCGCCGCCGGACATGATGATCTGCGGGACGTTCTTCATGATCATCTTGACGAACAGGATGACGTCGGAAGGCTTCCGGATGTCGTGGAGGATGATGCCGAACTCATCGCTCCCGAGGCGCGCCACGGTATCGTCCTTGCTCACCGAAACGGAGAGGCTATCGGCCACCTGCTTCAGCACCTTGCTCCCCGATTCCAGCCCGTAGATCTCGTTGATGTATTTGAAACGGTCGATGTCCAGGACCAGCACCGCGATGGTCCCGGGCCCCTTGCCGCCGGCGCGCGCCCGGTCCCGGTTGAGCCGCTCGGCGAACAAGCTCCGGTTCGGCAGCCCCGTCATCTCGTCATAGGACGTGAGGTAGGAGAGCTTCTCCTTCATGATCTTCACCGGCGTTATGTCGGTGGCGGTGAAGAGGGCGTGGGTGACGCTCCCCCGGGCGTCCGTGATGGGCGTTACCACCTCGTCGAGGACCACCTGCTCGCCGGTCTTCTTCCTGATCGTGAGCTCCGCCTGGAACGAGTAGCCCGAGAGGACGGTGTTCCACATCTCCCCGTAGGCCTTCGCGTTGTCGTGCTCCGCCCGCAGGAGCTCCATGCCCTTGGCCTTGAACTCCTGCGGCGTGTAGCCCGTGACGTCCTCGGCGGCCTTGTTCACGTATTCGACCTTGCCCTTGCAGTCGGTGATCAGCACGAGGTCCGCGGACTGCTCCACGGACAGCGAGAGCTTCTTCAGCAGCTCTTCAGCCTGCTTCATCTCGGTCATGTCGCGCACGACCAAGGTGAAGCCGCGGAGCGCGCCCTTCGGGCCTCTGAGCGCCTTGATGACCGTGTGGGCGTGGAACGTCGATCCGTTCTTCCTGAGGAGCCAGCCCACCGATTCATGGCGGCCTTCCGAGCCCGCCATCTTGAACCCGGTCTCGGCCTTCCCCGCCTGGACCTCGTCCTTCTGGTAGAGAAAGGGGTAGGGTTTCCCGATGGCCTCCCGGGATTTGTATCCGAAGAGCCGTTCCGCGCCGGGGTTCCAATTCTTGATCCGCCCCTCGGGGTCCAGCATGAAGACCGCCGAATGCTCGACGCCCTCGGTGAAGACCTGGAGCAGTTCCTTCTGTTCCTGGAGGGAGGCGGTGAGCTCACGGGTACGGCGGGCCTCCCTGCGGAGGGTCACGATGGCGATCACCACGACCCACGCTACCAGGCCGTATCCCATGGTCATGAGCAGGAAGCTCGCAGAGATGCCCTGGTCCGGGACATCGTTCTGAACAGCGTGCAACAGGGAGGGTGCCACCGTGACTGCGGCAGCGCAGATAAGCAGGGCAGGGAGCAGGATGGTCAGGGCTTTCCGGGAGGATGGTGTCATAGGGGTGATCGAATGCCCGAGGCAGAGGTTCCGG
>JAFNGD010000313.1 GCA_017885365.1 Nitrospirota bacterium | reverse complement strand
CTCTTCCGCCGTCGAGGCGATCTCCCCGGTCGCTCCCGCGTTCTGCTGCACCACCTGGTTCAGCAGCTGGATGGCGTTGTTGATCTGCTCCGCTCCGGATGTCTGCTCCTTGCTTGCCGCGCTGATCTCCTGCACCAGTTCCGCCGTCTTCTGGATGTCCGGGACCAGCTTGGACAGCATGGCCCCGGCCCGCACGGCAACCTGCACGCTCGACACGGAAAGCTGGTTGATCTCCGCCGCAGCCGCCTGGCTCCGCGCGGCAAGCTTCCTGACCTCGGCGGCAACCACAGCGAATCCCCTCCCGTGCTCGCCGGCCCGTGCCGCCTCGATGGCTGCGTTCAGCGCGAGCAGGTTCGTCTGGCGGGCGATCTCCTCGATGATAGATATCTTGCCGGCGATATCCTTCATGGCCGAAACCGCCTCTGCCACGGCATCCCCGCTCTCGCGGGCGTCGTTCGCCGATTTCAGAGCGATCTGTTCGGTCTGGACCGCGTTGTCGGCGTTCTGCCGGATGGTGGCGTTCATCTCCTCGATCGAGGCCGAGGCCTCCTCTGTCGATGACGCCTGTTGCGCCGTGCCCTGGGACATCTGTCCGGCACCGACCGAAAGCTGTTCGCTCCCCGATGCGACGTTGTTCGCCGCGGTCTTTACATCGGTGACCACGCTCCGGAGCTTTTCCACCATCTGCTTCATCGCGATCAGGAGCTGGCCCATCTCGTCCTTGCCCCACGCTGCGATCGAAACTCCGAGGTTTCCGGCAGCCAGTTCCGTGGCAACCTTGACGCCTTTCCTGACCGGCAGCGTGATGCTCCGGGTAATGAGGATGGCGATGATGATGCCCGCGATGACGGCGGTCCCGCCCAGTACAAAGAGCGTGTATTGGACTCCCTTCACGGCCTCCACGTTCTTCTGGGAGAGGGTCTGGGCCTCGGCGACCTGCTCAAGCCGGAATGCCGTGAGCTCATCCACCAGCAGTGCGGCCGCCTGATCCACCGAGTCCATGACCTTGTTTCCGGCATCGGTACCGGCCTTGATATACGTGTCGGTCATCTGTTTGCCCAGTTCATAGAACATGGTGAACAGCGTCTCCAGCGCTTCGATCTGCTGCAGGCCCTTGGTATTGCTCTCCTTGGTGAACAGATCCCGGAACGTCCGCGCTCCCTTCCGGAACGCCTCCGCAGCGTCGTCTGCCTTCTTGAGGCTGTTCGGGTCGCGTGTCGCCGCAACGTCGGTCAGGAACTGCTGCACCTGCGAAACCTGATACGCCATGTTCTCGGCAGTGAGTGCGTACGGCAGGCGCTCGTCGGCAAGCTGCCGGGAATTCCGCTCGATCGTCCTGATGGAGATGCTGGTGAACAGGCCGGCCATGCCGAAGATCCCCAGGACGATACCGAATCCGAAGAACAGCCGCATACCGATCTTCAGATCGCCTAATTTGATCATGACGCATATCACCTGTCGTGCGCCCGTCCGTTGCCGGCCATCCCGGTACCAGCCGCTGGCCGCATCAGCGGGCGCTATGCCGTGGGTCCCGCAGCCGCCTCGTCCTGCTTGACCGCAGTAAGTTCTTCCACGGAAAACACCTTGTCGATGTCGAGAATGATGATGAACCGGTCGTTCTGCCTTCCCATTCCCTTGATGAACTCCGTATTGAGCTTGGTCCCGATGCGGGGCGGCGGTGCGATGCTCCCCGCGTCGAGGTCCAGGACCTCCTGGACCGCATCGGCAAGGGCACCCAGCACGACGGTCTCGTTGTCCACCTGGACCTCGGTGATGATGATGCACGTATTCACCGAGCTTTCCGTGGCAGACATGCCGAACTTGAGCCGCATGTCCACCACCGGCACAACGCTGCCGCGGAGGTTGATGACCCCCCGCATGAAATCAGGTGTGCGNNCGGACCTTGGTGATATCGAGAGCGAATATCTCGTCATCAAGCCTGAAGGTCAGGTATTGCATCGTCTCGTTGGTCCCTGCTGTTGCCATTGCTGCCTCCTCGATGAAGTTCGAGTGGGAAATCCGGTGTGCGGGATTTCCAGCACCTCAACGGCTCCGGTGTCTTGACCGCGTGTTCATGCTTTCGTCTCTTCCCGCTCCACGGTCTGGATGAGCTTCGGCACGTCAAGGATGAGGGCGACGCTGCCGTCGCCCAGGATCGTGGCGCCGGAAATGCCCTCTACGCCCTTGTACATCTTCCCGAGGTTCTTGATCACGGTCTGGTGTCCGCCGATGACGTGGTCCACGACAAAACCGACACGAGCGTTGTCGACCTTCGCGATCACGACCTGCTCGATGGCGGGATGCTCGCCTTTGACGGCGAACCGCTCCCGCAGCTTGACGTACGGAACGATCTCCCCCCGCACATTCAGGAGGTCACGCTCGCCGGTCTTCGCCAGCGACGAGGAAAGCTCCACGCACTCATCGACCAGGGAAAGCGGGAACACGAAGTGGTCGCCGCCGATCTTGGTCAGGAACCCGTCGATGATGGCAAGCGTCAGGGGCAGGGAGAGCGTGATGACCGTGCCCGTGTTGCGCCGGCTGCTGATCTCGATGGTGCCGCGCAAGGCCTCGATCGCCTGCTTCACGACGTCCATGCCCACACCCCGGCCCGATACATCGCTCACCTCTTTGGCCGTGGAGAAACCCGGCGCGAGGATGAGCGTGAACAGGTCCTTCTCGGACAGCTCGGCATCGGGGGCGATCATGCCTTTTTCGATGCCTTTCCGGCGGATGGCATCGACATTGATCCCCGCGCCGTCGTCCTCGATCCGAATCAGCACGTGGGCGCCGGAGTGGGCGGCCGACAGCCTGACCGTCCCGTGGCGGGGCTTCCCCAGGGACTCGCGCTCGCCGGGCATCTCGATGCCGTGGTCGATGCAGTTCCGGATAAGGTGGACCAGCGGATCGTGGAGCTTTTCGATGACGGACTTATCGAGCTCCGTGTCCGCGCCGTCCATCATAAGCTCCACGTCCTTGCCCAGGTTCTGGGACAGGTCGCGCACGACGCGCTTGAACTTGTTGAAGATCGTGCCGATGGGCAGCATCCGGATGCTCATGGTATTGTCCCGGAGCTCGGCGGTGAGCCGCTCCACTTCCTCGGCGATGGACAAGAGGACCGCGCTGGTCCCCTCCGTCGCCACCTGGGTCAACCGTGCCTGGACCGTCACGAGTTCGCCCACGAGGTCCACCAGCTTGTCGAGCTTTCCGGACTGGACCCGGATGCTCAGCATCTCTTCGGACTTTTGGCGCTCCCGCCGGAGATCACGCACGTGCTGCTGCTCGGTGAGTGCGGCCTCTATGCGGTCGTTGTCAACAAGTCCTTTCTCCACCAGCATCTCACCAAAGCGCTTCTGCCCCTGGGAGATGTCCTGGATATCCGCCGGCGACAGGTCGCCGCGCTCGACAAGGATCTCACCCAGTTTCTTGTACTCCTCATCCTCGGCCAGCTCCCCTTCCATCTCGATGGGCTCGATGGCGATTTCGCTCGAGTCCTGCACGAAGATGAACACGTCCTTAATGGCGTTCAATCCGCGGTTCGTGGTCAGGATCACGTCCCAATAGATGTAGCAGAGTTCGGGGTCCAGCGCATCAAGCGGCGGGATGTCTCCAAGCTGCGCCACGATCCGGCACATACCGAGCCTGCGCAGCTCGTCGAGCAGGTTCTGGGGATCGGTCCCGGTCTGGAAGATCGTCCGGGCCGGCCGGAACCGTATGCGGTACGTGGCCTGCTGCTGTTCTTCGACCGCTGCCGGCGTGACCGGCGGTTCGGATTGTTTTCCTTTCACGCCGGTCCCTTCGGGCAGCAGGCCCCGGAAACTGCCGATGATCTGCTCCGTAACCGCACTCTCGGCTGGCTTCTGCTGATAGCACTCGTCGAACAGCGCCGCGATCTGGTCCCGTGCCGCCAGCGTAAGGTTGATGATCTCCCGCGAAACCGACAGTCTGTCGTTTCGGATGGCGTCGTAGACGGTCTCGACCTCATGGGCGAGGTGGGATATGATGTCGAAACCGCAAGCACCGCCCGATCCCTTGATCGTGTGCAAGGCTCGAAAGACGCGGCTGATAACGTCCTTTTCCCGCGGGGATTCTTCCAGGGCCAGCAGGGCGTTCTCAAGCTCGGCGAGGAGCTCATAGGCCTCGCTCTTGAACATCTCGCGCAGGACGTTCAGGTCAAAGCTCTCATTCTGATCGTTCATGGTCTCCTGCTCCCTTCACCGTCCCGGGTCATTCCGCCGGCCTCTCGTACAGCCACAGGCAGGAACTGCGGGTATTCTCGTGACAGCCGATATGCCGGATGAATCCGGAACGGCGCAGCATATCGCTGAAACGCTCCTGTTCAATCCCGGTGATTGTCAGTTGTTTGTTCAGGTTTGTTGCCATCCGATGAGCCGAGCAGACCAGCTGGGGAAAGGAAACATCAAGATCAACGATGTTCTCCACGACCATCTCCACCGCGGCGGCGCCCTGCACGGCTTCGAGGAGTGCGGTCCGCACAGCTTTCGCGTGGGGGACCGTCAGGACCCCGCTGAAGGTAACGATCTCGCGTTCCCCTGCTTGACTTCGACGAATGTCCGCCATGGCCATTGACCTCTCTATTTGATGAACTTTTTCACGACTTCAATGAACTTTTCGGGCGAAAAGGGCTTCACGATCCAGCCGCTCGCCCCTGCGGCCTTGCCTTCTTCACGTTTCGCCACCTGGGACTCCGTGGTCAGCATCAGGATCGGGACGAACTTGTAATCGGCCATGTTCCTCAGCTCCGTGATCAGCATGATCCCGTCCATTTCCGGCATGTTGAGGTCAGTGATCACCATGTCGGCCCTGGCGCCCTTCAGCTTCTCAAGGGCCTCCCTGCCGTTCTCTGCGAGCAACACCTCGTGTCCCGCATCCTTGATGGTGAACGCGATCAGCTGCCTCATGGAAGCCGAATCATCGACGATCAGAAAAGTCTTTGCCATGTTGCCTCCCGGTGTCTCGGCACCGCTCTTGTCGCCGTCTGTCAGCGTTCGATACCCGGTTAATCTCCCGAACCGCTCTCCTGCTTATCGATCAGGAACCTGCCGTTCCTTCGGTCAGCACTTGCATTCGCAGCCGCTCCGTCAGGGTCTGATAACCGTGTAGAGAGGTCCTTATGCGATCTGTCCGGACGGGAATGAACATCCCTCAGAGCTATGATTGCTGCTCATGGCCGGCAGGCGAGGAATGGCACCGCGGATTTTGATGAACAAGGACCGATACCCTGTTGAAAAAATGAAAAAATAGCATGCCGTGATCAATTGCCCGGACTGGTGGCCCCTTTGATCAGCAGACTGTATTATAGCAGAATGCAGAATATTGCGGGAATCGCGCTCCCGGCAGCAGTAGCGAACGTGAATCCCAATAGAATTATACCAGATAAATTGTTCAAATGCAATTATTTTAGTCTTGCTTCGGGTAGGGGATACTTACGCTTGGAGGGGTCAGATGATTCTTCGTACAGGATTCCCGTCTGATGAAAACAGACATCGAGGGCGTCAACGAGGACATCGGTTGTTACCGTATGGAAAAATTGAAGCTCCCTGCAGCAAGACTNNGTCGCTGCAGGGAATCTTCGATCCGTAGTGAAGCTGTCGTTATCCTACCCGGACAAGCCGGAACCAGAAGGTCGAAAACAAAACGCATCTCACGCAAAGGCCAAGAAACGAGCCACACTGAGCCGCAATGGCCTAAAACCACGGAGAATGCGCTCGCTCCTGGAT
>JAFNGD010000312.1:12201-12518 GCA_017885365.1 Nitrospirota bacterium | reverse complement strand
TTGGGACTCTCTAGCTGCCGACCCCGGAGACCGGTTCGATATCGTACTGACCAATCCTCCCTTCGGCAAGAAGAGCAGCACCACCTTCGTAGCCGAGAACGGCAAGGTATCACGGTAGACCGATATCATCGAGCGCGAGGACTTCTGGGCCACCACATCCAACAAGCAGCTCAACTTCATCCAGCATGTAAAGACCCTTTTAAAACAGAACGGCCGCGCAGCAGTTGTCGTGCCGGATAACGTCCTGTTCGAAGGCGGGGCAGGGGAGACGGTCAGGCGAAAGCTCCTGCAGGAGTGCGACGTGCATACGCTCCTGC
>JAFNGD010000312.1:0-12106 GCA_017885365.1 Nitrospirota bacterium | reverse complement strand
CGCAAGGCCACGTGGAAAGAAAAGAAATCCCCCTCACCCCAGCCCTCTCCCCGAAAGAGGGGCGAGGGTGTTGGTAATGAAGGCCGCTGGCGGTCATATAACTATGATGAACTCGTAAGCCGCGACAAAGCCAGCCTCGATATCTTTTGGCTCAAGGACGACTCCCTCGAAGCCTCCGACAACCTCCCTGATCCCGATGTGATCGCCCAGGAGATCGTGGAAGATTTGGAAGCTGCGCTGGAGCAGTTCAGGGAGATCGTGGGGGATTTGGGCAGTGAAGGATCTCAAGTAAGGAAAGGATAATTGGGCGAATCAAGCTTCAACGTGACAGGTCTTGCACACGACAGATGATTTGATTATAATGCAGTCAAGGCTTGCGTGAAGGGAGGTGCTTGATATGACGAAAACCGCCGAGAAACTGGCTCAGGAGATCCATTCCTTATCGGACATAGAAAAACTTCAAATAGTGGACGCGATCCTCACGGACCTTGATAAGCCGGATCCGGCTCTGGACCGCATCTGGGCGGAAGAAGCCAGAGAACGATGGGCCGCCTACAAGGAAGGACGCATTCCCACGGTATCCTATCAGGAAGTCATGGATAAGCATCGCCGCAAATGAATGTCCGCTTTCTTACCCCGGCCCGACAGGAACTTGATGATGCCGTTGCCTGGTATGACCAGCAGGCCGACGGCTTGGGAAAAGAGTTCCTCGATGAACTGGACCGGGTCATCCGAAGAGTTGTTGCCTACCCCTTTTCCACAATGGAAATAGAACCAGGGCTTCGACGAGGCCTGCTCGCACGGTTTCCCTACGGCTTGATTTACGGCCAGGACGGAGATGTCATCGTGGTAGTGGCGGTCGCGCATTTGCATCGCCAACCACGTTACTGGGCAGCTCGCGCTAAGTAGTATTCACCGGCTCGCCACGGCCACTCTTGCGTTCTGGCTATTCTCATTGTGCGGAGTTTATATTCCAGTTCAAGGAAGAATCCCTCGAAGCATCCGATAACCCCAGTTGATTGCGGAATGCGGAGTGCGGAATGTGATCAGAAGAGTCAGTCGGTCGAAGACCTTGAAGTGGCGCTGGTGCAGTTCAGGGCGATCGTGGGGGATCTGGGATCAGATAGCAGGAGATAACTGTTGTTCTTGTAAGCACGTACCTATGGAACCGAAACAGCGGATACTGGTCGTGGACGATGAGCAGGACATCCTGCAGCTCGTCACCTATAATCTGAAGAGGGAAGGATATCTGGTCGAGGAGGCGCATACCGGGGACGCGGCGCTCCGGATGGTGCGCGAGCGGCCCTATCAGCTGATCCTGCTGGACCTCATGCTGCCCGGGCTCTCGGGCATGGAGCTCTGCCGCATCTTCAAGCACGATCCCGAGACCGCGCACACCCCCATCATCATGCTGACCGCGCGGTCCGAGGAGATGGACAAGGTGATGGGCCTCGAGACGGGCGCCGACGACTACATCACCAAGCCCTTCAGCGTCCGCGAGCTTGTGGCACGGGTCAAGAGCGTGCTCCGCCGCGTGGAGGGCGCCCTGACCGGCAGGAAAGTGCTCCGCGCCGGCGGCATCGAGGTGGACCTGGAGCGCCACCGCGTCAAGGCCGGGGAACAGGTCGTGGACCTTTCGCCCACCGAGTTCCGTTTGCTCCGCTTCCTGATGGAGCGGAAAGGCAAGGTCTTCAGCCGCGACCAGATCCTTGACGCGGTCTGGAAGGGCGAGTCCTTTGTCGAATCCCGCACTGTTGACGTGCATATCCGGCGGCTCCGGGCGGAACTGGACAAGGCCGGCGTGGGCAGCGCGGTTGAGACCGTGCGGGGCGTGGGCTACCGATTCAGCGACGAGGTCTGAATCGAGGATCGAGTGAGTTCTCTGCGGCTTGCAGCAGGGGGCTTCAATGTCCGAACCGGAACTTCATGATCACCGATAGATCCTTCCTGTATCTTCCTCTCTTCCTTTCTCCTTCGCGCTTTTCCACACTCGCCTACTGCTGCAAAATTGTGGTATAGTAAAATCTAGTGCGCGTAAAGCCACGTCATCCCAACGCCCATTCCCGCGAGGTGATTCATGAATCCTGTTCTCGAAGCTATCAGCAAAAGAAGGTCGGTCCGCGCCTATGAGGCCAAGCCGGTGCCGAGAGACCTGGTGAACGCGGTCATCGCGGCAGGGAACGAGGCGCCGTCCGCCATGAACAGCCAGCCCTGGCGCTTCGTTGTCGTGGAGGACCCTGCGGCGAAGAAAAAGCTCTTGGGCGCCGCCCTGCCGCAGGCAAAGAAGATCACCGAGCAGGTGAAGGACGTGGACCCGGAGCGGTACGAGTCCATCAAGAAGCGCTACGCCGAGCTGCCGGACCCGGTCTACTATTCCGCGCCCACGGTTATCTTCGTTATCGGCAATGGCCGGTACAAGGACCATTCCTGCCCGCTGGCCTGCGAGAACATGATGCTGGCGGCCTATTCGCTTGGCCTCGGGAGCTGCTGGGGCGGCTTTGGCGCCATGGTGACCGAGGATGGTTCGGTGCGAAAGCTCCTGGACCTGCAGGAAGGGGACGCGATCTTCGGACCCATCCTGCTCGGTTATCCGAAGGGCGAGACCGCGCGGCCGCCGAAGAAGGACCCGAAGGTGAAACGGATATAGGATATGGCATGATGACAGGAAAACAGATGCGACCCCATGGTCTCTTTCAAAGAGCACCTGGTCACTGCATTCCCTCGTCGCCGTATCTGTTGAGATGTCCCCGTGTCAGCTTTATCATCCCCGTATCCCCGTGTTTCCGTGTCTGAGTAGCCGTCTCCCTGGCGGCCTCAATTCCCCCTTGTCGTTTCCTTCCAATTATAGTACCCTCATTATTGACGGGCGGCTGTGCAGCCGGCATTTCGCTGTTCTTCCCGAAGCCTCCCGGGGACATACGGGCGGCGCTCAAGGTAAAGTCCGACACATGACAGGCACGCCCTTTCCCGGTAAAGACCGTACACGTCCGCGCGAGGAGCTTTTCCCGGATGAACAGTTTTGAGATCATCGCGTACCCCCTCCTGCCCATCTCGGCGATGGAGCTTCTCCTGGGATTCCTCCTGCTGGGCCAGCACGGGCGAAGCAGCCCCGTGCACCGGTCCGTCGCCGCCATCGCGTTCTTCTCCTCCGCCTACTCGCTGAATACCGCCGTCATGTATCTCATGGCCTCCCGCGGTTATGACTTCATCTTCTTCGCCCGGCTGAACTGGATCGGATGGTTCGCCATTCCCGCCGGTCTGCAATTCCTGTACTACCTCAGGTCCGAAGCGAGCCGGACAGCCCGCAGTGTGGGTTGCCTGCTCTATCCCTATTGGACGGCCGTTCTGGCGCTCTGCCTCTTTACCGATATGATCGTGTCGCCCCGGTATTCCCTGATCCCCTACGGGAACCAGCCGGGCCCCCTGGAGGTTCCCGCGCGCATCGTCGGCGCGCTCATGATCCTCTGGCTGATCGTCGAAATACTCCGCACTCGGCGCCATTTGACCGGAATCAAGAAGTTCCAACTCGATCTGTTTTTCCTCGGCACACTGATCTTCGCAAGCGGCGGCGTGACCATCGCAGGCATCCTCCCGGCCATCGGGGGAAAGGTGGTGGAACCCGGACTGGGTTCCTATTTCAGCCTCCCTTGGGTGGTCCTGACCTTCTATGCCATCGTCCGGTACAGCCTCTTTGAGATGCGGGTCATTGTGTCGCGGGTCCTGAGCATCCTTATCCTGGTCCTCGTCTTCTCGGGGGTCCAGGCGGCCCTGTTGAAGGCGATCGAGCCTGTGTTCGGGACCGCGCTGTCGAGTTTCATTTCCCTTTCGCTTATCGGTTTTTTCCTGTTCGGAACGCAGGTCAGCGGGAAGATACAGTCATTCGTCAACAGTCTCGTCGTCGGCAACCGCTACAATTACGGGGCGCTGATGCGCGAGGCGATCGTGGCCCTGAATATGAAAAAGGACGAGCGGGAACTGATCGATTATCTGATCGAGACGACCTGCGCCGGGCCCGGCATCAATGACGCGGGGCTGTTCCTCCATCGCGTTGAGGACGGTTTTGTCCTGCGGCAGGGTCGCGGCCGCTTCCTGGACATGAAGGACCGGGGCACCCTGGCGGAGATCGCGGTCAAGCGGCTGCAGGAAACGGACCGGTCGCTTGTCCTGACGGCGATGACCGAAGCGGACGACGATCCGGAGGCGTTTCAGCTCAGGACCTACCTGCGGGGGATACGGGCCGAGGCGCTCGTGCCGCTCCTGTTCCAGGGCAGGCTGCAGGGTGCGCTGGTCCTGGGCTCGAAAGCGAGCGGCGAGATGTTCGGGCAGAGCGATATCGGATTCCTCGAAACACTGGCGGCGCACGCAGCCAGCGCGCTCGAAAATGCCCGGCTCAATGACATCACCTCCCGGATACGCTCATCGCTGCAGGAGAGCGAAGAACGCTTCATGACGCTGGCGCAGAAGATGCCGGCAGCGGTCTTTATTCATCGGGGAGCGACGATCGTTTATGCCAATGTCGCGGCGGTGGCGATGACGGGCTATTCGCGGGAAGAGCTGGAGACCATGCCGATACGGGAGATCATCCATCCGGAGCACCTGAGCGCGGTCCAGCCTGACGGCCTGGAGCGGGCCGGGTTGCAGATGCGCGATGCGTCGAAGGAAATACGGGTGGTCCAGCGGGACGGCACGGAACGATGGGCCGTCATGACGTCGGCGGTCATTGAATTCGGAGAGCGGGCGGCCGCAATTCGCATCCTCTTTGATCTCACGGAGCACAAACGGACCGAAGGCAAGCTCCGCTATGAGAAGATACGGGACGCGCTCGGAAGCATGGCGTCGCACCTTTCCAGCGACCTCGAAGGGATGGTGAAGGACCTTCGACGGGTCATGGACCTGCGGGAGCGCAGCGAGGAGGTCCGTCAGCGTCCCGAGCTGGCGCGGAAGATCCTGTCCACGGTGGAGCAGATGGAGATCCTGGTCCGGTCGCTGAGGGAATTCAGCACGCACCAGGAGACGAAACGGATCCTGCAGGACCTGAATGATCTTGTTGGGAAACGGCAGCAGATCCTGGCCGCGCTGCTGACCGGAACGTATGAGCTCGTGATGCGACCGTCCCCGCTGCCGCTGAAAGTCATGGCCGACCCGATCAGGATGGAGCGCGCGCTCATGAACCTTGTAATTTACGCGCGGGACCGGATGCCGAACGGAGGAAGCGTGACCGTGGCGACCAGTCGCACCATGATCGACGCCGATTTTATCCGGCGGAAAGGTTATGGGCGGGCGGGAGCATATGCCACGGTGTCCGTAAGCGATACCGGGGAAGTCATGGACGCGGCGGAGCAGGAAAGGATCTTCGAACCCTTCTTCACGACGCGGGGGGACTGGCAGGGAAACGGCATCGGCCTGTCCATGGTCTACGACATCGTCAAGGACCACGAGGGGTACATTACGGTGACGAGCCGGTCCGAACAGGGCAGTTCTTTCACGGTCTTGATTCCGCTGGCGACCTAGCAGGACGCGCATCTGCCGAAGAACGAGCCGAAGGTGAAGCGGCTCCGATCCCGGTTCAGCGTTAAAGGGTCAAATGCCGCCTGCTGACAGGGGCATTCAGTACGTTGCGGTCGAGGCTTCGGCGTGAGACTTCGACGAGCTCAGTCGAGTCGCTCAGCCGGACGCTCTCCGGGTACCCCGGAAAAAAACAGCAACGACACTGGTTATGTGCTGTTCTCGGTGACCTCTGCGTGTACGGTGGCAACACGATGTTAACCGTCAGTGATAGGTGCTCTCCGCAGTATCCGGCCATAGCGATATGAAAAAAGGCGCCCCCACCATCTTCGGCCCTCTTGCCGCTCTCCGGGAGGACCTCCAGCCTACGCAGGAAGAGCTGGGCGCTTTCCTTGAACAGATGAAGAAGCAGGGCGCCCTGATGCCGCTCGTCAAGGGCCTGGCTAGGCTCCGGCTCCTGCTGAGCGATATCGACGCCTTCGAACAGCGGCGCAGGCTGGACCCCGGGAAGCTGGACCTCCGGGAGCGCATGGCGTATGGCGTCCTTCTGCATACGCGCTTCATTAACGACGAGCTCCTGCAGGCGGTGATCCGGTTCCACTATCACCTCCGCGCGCTCGCGTCGCTGGACCTGGAAAGCCCCGCTGCGTTCATCGCCGCGGCAAAGCGGACGATGAAGAAGCTGGACCGGAAGAAGATCGCCCACGCGCTCAGGATGGTGCGGCTCACGGAGATGATCGAAGAGCGGAAGGAGATGATCGAAGGGCTCGAGGCCCGGAGGTCCGCCTTGACCGCCGAGCTCCTGCACATCGCCCGATATGTCCAGGGGAACCTTGCGGCGATGGAGATGGTCTGCCGGAAGGCGATCGTCATGCTCGTNNCGGCAGCTCACCATCGAGGACCAAGCAAAGGCAAAGCGCGCGGTCGACCGGCTGACGAACAAACTGTCAAGCCTGATCCGGGACGACCTGCACCACCTGTCGCGCATGTATGAAGCGGTCCATGAGCGGGCGCAGGTCGTTGCGAACGAACTTGGCATGCTCCTGGCCGGAGCGGAAGGCGTGAAGGGCGGCAGGGGACACGCAAGCATGGAGCTCTTCCGGAGGATCGAGGAGGCCCTGGCCGCGCTCGTGGCGGACATACCCCGGGAGCTGAAACCATACCGGTCCGCTGTCGACACGACGGTCAACGCGCTCGTCCTGGAAAAAAGACACGAAATGGTGGATTATCTGCTCGAACAGGTCGGGATCGAGCGGAGGAAGAGGTCCGACCGCAGAACAGCGCAGAACCGGCGAAGGCGCCATGATCCGAACTACCAGGGGCCGGAGCAGAGGGTCCTTCGGGATAGACGAACGCGGGCAGGACGCAGGGCATCCTGATCGGCTGCGGAAATATACTATTCGTTGTTCAAAAGCTTGTCAGGGAAAAGAGGTGCGGTGATGGCGAAACGGTCCTTGGCCTTGTCCAGGGTCTACGGCCTCCTCGAACCAGGGCCGGTCGTGATGGTTTCGACTGCCGGCAGCGGGCATGCGAACATCATGACCATGTCGTGGCACACCATGATGGAGTTCGAGCCGCCGATGGTGGGCTGCGTGATCAGCAACCGGAACTACACCTTCGACATCCTGAAGAAGACCAGGGAATGCGTGATCAACATCCCGACCAGGGAACTGGTGAAAGAGGCCGTTGCCTGCGGGAACACCTCGGGCCGGACGATCGATAAATTCAAGGCCTTTCACCTCACGCCGGTGGCTGCCTCGCAGGTCAAGGCGCCGCTCATCGACGAGTGCTATGCCAATCTTGAGTGCAAGGTCGTTGATGCGAAGATGGTGGAAAAATACAACTTCTTCATCCTTGAGGTGCTCAAGGCGTGGATCGATCCGTCAAAGAAGGACCCCAGGACGATCCATCATCGCGGGAAGGGCATGTTTATGATCGACGGAAAGACGATCAAGGTTGCTTCCAAGATGAAGTAGCTTATCTGCCCGAGTTTTCGACTCGTCGTCTCGCTGTCGCCATGTCCCCATGTCACCCTGTCTGTTTATCGTCCCCGTGTCTCTGCGTCAGCTCTATCCTCTCCGCACGATACCGTCACTATTCGTAACGTACAGCAAGTTGCAGAACCATCCCCGAAAAATACCCCATCGGTTTCATTGACACGCACGATGATCTTCTATAAAGTTCATATCCACAGGGGAGCCTTTCTTTACGATCGCGGTTGCAGTCTGTCTTTACCCCACTCCCCGAGGCAAGAACCGCTTTTCCCGCACTACGCATTTCCCGTTTGATGCAAGACACATCGAGAAGATAATTCTTTTGCGTTGATGATTATGTCGTCAGTAAAGATTTTATTTCAAGAGACATGATAATAGCGCTGCCGTCCGAGATCGCCCCGGGGTTCGTTCGCAGAATGGGAGTACCTGCGAGATGCGCGATCATGATGAACGCTACGCCGATTTTGTCCGGGAATTGCACCGGGAGGCGATCAAGGCAGACGCTCAGGTGGGGAGAGGGCCTGATCGCCCCGGATGAGCCGGGGGCGCGCATGACCGTGGAGTTATCAACCCGGTGAAGCCTGTAAGGTCCAGCCGCAAAGAAAATAGACGCGGGGACACGGTGACAGGGAGACACGGGGACATTATGACAAAGAGACGGGGAGAAAATTCCCGCCTCTCCAAGGAGCCTTCATGTTCACGAAACACGATCTCTCAGGCTATACAACCCCGCTGGACAGGATCCGGATGAAGACCCTGGTCCACGGAGACAGGACGCTCATGGCCGAGTTCCGGCTCGAACAGGGCGCCGTGCTGCCGCGCCACAAACATCCCCACGAGCAGACCGGCTACCTGGTCTCCGGCCGCATCGAACTGGTGATCGGCGGAGAGATGCACGAGGTCTCGGCCGGGGACAGCTGGTGCATTCCCGGCGATGTCGAGCACAGCGCGATCGCCCGCGAGAATTCCGTTGCCATCGAGGTGTTCTCGCCGGTGAGGGAGGACTATCTCCAGGGTCGACCGTAGCCGTCAGGGTCCAAACGGCGCACGTGCTGGAAACAACACGGTGATCTTCCATGCTTCCGTGACGCATGCCTATGCACCGTCAGTGCTCACGGATCGCAGGGGCTTTTGGAACTGCGTGAACTAAGCCCTTGAATCTGCCTTACCACAAACTCCGGGCAGTCCGGCTGCGACGACTGTGTGTTACGCATGCCGGTACCGTACCCGAACAAGAACAGACAAAAAAACAGCGCGTCCGTAGGGGAAGCGCTGCCGGGAATTACCAGATCATGATGGGAACAAGCACAATCGTCCTGCATGCTTAGCACAGCGGAGCCACCGGGCTGCCCAAATAAAACAAATACCATCAGGTCCGCGAGAAGGGTCCAAGAGCTTACCTAACTCACGTATGATGGAGAGGACCCTATGTTTATTTCCTTGTTCCGACACGGGAAAGCGTGAGCGGCAGGTCTACTATCATTATCATAAGAGCCTCGACATCTTCTGGCCCAAGGATAGCGGAGGACGTAGCAATGCGCTACGGTTTGGGCGTAAGGGGAGTGAAGCAGCCAAGCTACGACACAGATGCAAGGAATTGTATCATACTGCATCACCTATCAGCATCTGGTGAAAAGGTAAACAAATTATGCAAGATCGCCAACGCAAAGGAAAAAAGACAGAAGAATGGTCTCCAAATGCTCTTATAGGTTGTATACTTGAATTATCGAGTGGATTTGATATCTAAAGGAGACAGCTATGAAAACGACAGTTGGTTTATGGATCGACCATAGGAAGGCTATTATCGTGGCTGTTACGGACAAAGGGGCAGAGACGGTACTGACAATACTATCGAAGGCTGAAAAACAGCTCCGCCGTTCCGGTGATTCCCCTCTGAAGGGTTCCTATGAGCCGGTGCAAGTACCGGCAGCCGACAGCCGCCAGAAAACGCTTACGGGACATCTCAACATTTACTACGATGCAGTAATTGCGGCTGTTCGAAATGCAGGATCTATTATGCTATTTGGTCCTGGTGACGCAAAGGACGAACTGAAAAAACGTCTTAAAAAAAACAACCTCGCAGGACGGATCGTTGGCATGGAAACAGTCGACAAGATGACCGATCGTCAGATCGCGGCAAAGGTCCGGAAGTACTTTCAGGAATAGCGTCGCTCAGCTTGGGAAAGGACCACCCAACGAGATCGTATTGAGAGAGAGGAGGGAACGAAAATGAAAAAGAGCATGCATGATGAGATCGCAAAGGTTGCGTACGAATTATATGAAAAAGGAGGCAGAGCTCACGGGAATGAATTAAAGAATTGGTTCGAGGCGGAAAATAGAGTGATGGAAAAGCATGAGAGACATACAATCGAAATAGAAAAAAACGTTGAAACTGTCAAGAAACCGCCAGAGGGGTATCGGCGTACTGTTAAAAAAGAAGGGTTTTACAAGAAAGGTTGAAAGGCGCTGATTCAACGTCAAACCAAAGCCAGGCAGTGTTTATGGATCGACCATCGGAAGGATATTGTCGTGGCTGGTATGGGCAAAGGGGAAGGGACAGGGTTGATAAGAATGAGCTCATTCCTGGATCCACATTTTCCTGGTGAAAAAAACATCCGCAACGATCTTCCGAATTAAGAGATAACTATCCTCACCTTCGTCCCTTTGTCCGGGACGCTCTCTATCTTCATATCCCATCCATGCGCCTTGACCAGGTGCTTCACGATGGCGAGGCCAAGTCCGGTGCCGCCCATCTTGCGTGAGCGGGCGGTATCGACGCGGTAGAACCGCTCGCCGAGCCGCGCAAGGTGCTTATCCGATA
The DNA here is from genome assembly GCA_017885365.1 of Nitrospirota bacterium. The sequence goes on along the minus strand of JAFNGD010000312.1, from coordinate 1,786 downwards.
TTCCGATCCCCGTATCTTCCACAAAGAGGAAGGTCCTGCCGTTCTCCTCGCCGATGCCGAAGGTCACCCCGCCCTTGTCGGTGAACTTGATTGCGTTGTCGACAAGGTTGGTCAGGATCTGGATCAGCCGGTCGCGGTCGGCCATGATCGTGCCGATATCAGGGGCGATGGAGGTCTTGAGGTCGATGCCCTTCGCCGCTGCTTTTTCCTTCACGATGGGCAGGACCGCGTCGGCGATATCGTCGAAGGCCACCTCCGACTTGTCCACGCCGATGACGCCCAGTTCGATCTTCGAGATGGTCATGAGGTCGTCGACGAGGGTGTTGATGCGCTTGCTGTTCGACCGGATGGTCTCGAGGAACTTGCGGGCGTGCTCCCGGTCGTCCAGCGCGCCTTCGAGGAGCGTCTCGGCGAACCCCTGGATGGCTGTGATGGGAGTCTTGAGCTCGTGGGAGATGTTGGCCACGAAATCCTTCCGCACCTGCTCCAGCTTCTTGAGCTGGGTGATGTCGTGGAAGATGGCGACAAAGCCCGACAGGACATCGTTCCCATGGAAGAGCGGCGAGATCCTGACCACGCAATGGCGCTCCTCGGGCCGGTCGAGCGTGAACTCCGTCGTCCCTGCGGCGCCGCTGGTCCGGACCTCGTCGAGCAGGGAGAAGAACGCGCTGTTCCTGACAACCTGGATGAACGGCCTGCCCATGAGGGGGACATCGCCGAAGAAATTCCTGGTCGCTGAGCTCGAAAGCAGGACAGCGCCGTTCTTGTCGAGGATGAGGAGGGCGTCCGGGATGCTCCTGAGTATCTCATTGAGCCGTTTCCGCTCCTGTTCGTGCTCTTCGATGACGGTTTTGAGCTCTTCGGACATGCTGTTCAGGCTTTCTGCGATCTCGCTGAACTCTCCCGCATCCGCCAGGAACAGGCGCTTGCCGATGCCGCGGGGGACGAGGGCCGTGGCGAAGTCCTTGATCTGCTTGGTCAGCCTGCGCAGATAATCGATCTGCCACAACGAGAACGCTCCCGTGGCGAGGATGACGAAGCTCACGACGAGAATGATATTGATCCTGGCCGCGGTCACGGCATGATCGACATCCTCCAACGGGATGCTCAATCGAACATAGCCGGACGGTTTCCCCTGTGTGCTCACCCGGTAGGCGACGTAGAGGAGTTCATGCTTGACCGTGTCGCTGTACCGGATGTACATGCCCGTGCCGTTCAGCGCCGCCCGCTGGACCTCCGGCCGTCCGGCGTGGTTCTCCATGCGTGAAGATTCACTGTCGGAATCACCGATGACCGTGCCGTCGCGAAGGATGATCGTGACCCGCGCGCCGGTCTTCTCTTTCGCCTGCCTGCAGAACTCGTCATAATTACCCGATGCGGTGAACGTTACGCGGTCCGCGATGAGGGAGGCCTGAACGGTGAGGCTCTGTTTGAGACTGTCGAGATAACTTCCCCGGAGCGTATCGGTAATGGAAAATTCGATGAAGAGGAGGGCAAGGACCAGGATGGCGGCGTAGAGGAGGAAGATCCGTTTAAAGATACCGCGTTTCATGTGTTTACTCCACGTAATAGCCGATGCCCCGGCGCGTCCTGATGTAGACGGGTTCCGATGGGTCATCTTCGATCTGGGTGCGCAGTCTCCTGATATGGACATCAACGGTGCGCGGTTCGACGTAGGTCTCGCCCTTCCAGACAGCGTCCAGGAGCTGGTCACGGCTGAACACGCGTCCTCGGCGCTGGACGAGGTAGAGCAGCAGCCTGAATTCCGTTGCGCTCAGGTCCAGGG
>JAFNGD010000311.1:5611-6170 GCA_017885365.1 Nitrospirota bacterium | reverse complement strand
GAGGACCTCCGGACCTACTTCTACTCGAAGAGCAAGCAGGCCTTCATCCGGTCCGTGGACAACGTGAACCTCGAGATCGGCAAGGGCGAGACGCTCGGCGTTGTGGGCGAGAGCGGCAGCGGCAAGAGTATCACGGCGCTGTCGGTCATGAGCCTGGTCTCGGCGGGCCCGGGCATCATCACCGGGAAGATCGGCTTCAAGTCCGACCGGGTACAGAAGAACCTTTTACAGGATCTGGATGATTTCGTGAAGCTCACGATGAAGGACGGCAAGGTCATGGCCGTGCAGAAGGACGAGGACGGCTGGCAGGAGCTTTCCGAGCACCGCATGTCAAAGCTCCGCGGCAAGGAGATCTCCATGATCTTCCAGAACCCCAAGCAATCCATGAACCCCTTCATGACCGTGGGCAAACAGATCACCGAGGCCATCCAGCTCCATACGTCCATCAAAGAGGAACAGGCAGCGAAGGAACGCGCCCTGTCGTGGCTTGACCGGGTGAAGATCGACACGCCGCGCCTCAGGTTCGATAATCACCCCTACGGCCTGTCGGGCGGCATGT
>JAFNGD010000311.1:0-5590 GCA_017885365.1 Nitrospirota bacterium | reverse complement strand
TCACGACCATGCTGATCAGCCACGATATCAGCATCATCTCTCGGCTGTCGGACATGGTCGCCGTGATGTACGGCGGCACCGTGGTCGAGACCGGGCCAACGAAGTCCATCCTCGCTAAGGGCGACGAACAGAAGCACCCCTATACATCAGCGCTGCTCACGTCCATCCCGAGCGCTGAGAACATCAAGGGAAAGGGCTACCTACAGGCCATCGAGGGCGACGTGCTCGATACCATCAACATCCCGGCGGGCTGCAGGTTCTATGGCAGGTGCAACCGCGTGACGGACAAGATACGGGAGCGATGCGAACAACAGGAGCCGGACCTGCGGGAGATCGGGCCGGGGCACAAGGCGCGGTGCTGGCTTTACTTCGATTAAAGCAAGAGCATCTTTACCACGGAGGCACGGAGACACGGAGAAAGTCAAAGGCTTCTTGGCCGCGGATTTTCGCGGATAAAAGCGGATAGGATCAGATCAGGATCGATCTGGTCTTTAACCGTGTTGATCCGTGGTTAAAGTTATCTTGACGTTAAGTATTATGTCATCGAAACTATGTGGTCTGTGGATCTAAGGTTTTCTCCGTGACTCCGTGTCTCCGTGGTTGCTTTGAGAACGTATGCCTAAAACCATCCTCGAAGTCATTGATCTAAAAAAGCACTTCAGCCACCCGAAGGGATTGTTCTCCTTCGGGGAGCAGCAGCGGTCCATCCCTGCGGTGGACGGGGCGAGCTTCTCCCTTGAAGAGAACGAGACTGTCGGGCTCGTGGGAGAGTCAGGCTGCGGCAAGACGACCATCGGCCGGACAATCTTACGTTTGGAGAAACCGACGTCGGGCAGGATCATCTTTGACGGAACGGACATCACCACGGCCTCGACCGACGAGCTCCGCCAGCTCCGGGGAAAGATGCAGATGATCTTCCAGGACCTCGACGCGGCGCTGAACCCGAAGATGCGCATCCGCGAGATCCTGAAAGAGGCGATCATGGTCCATCACGAGCTCACCGACGCGGAAGTGGACAAGCGCATCGGTGAGCTCCTGGANNGGTGAGAAGCGGCGGGTCGGCGTGGCGCGCGTGCTGTCCGTGGGCGCACAGTTCCTCGTGGCTGACGAGCCCACGAGCGCGCTGGATGTGTCCATCCAGGCGCAGGTCGTGAACCTGCTCCGGGACCTCCAGAAGCAGCTCGGGCTTTCCTACCTTTTCATCTCTCACGACCTCCGCGTCGTTGAACTCATGAGCCACAAGGTGGCGGTAATGTACCTGGGCAAGATCGTGGAAATGGGGCTGTCCGATCGCATTGCGAGCAAGGCAAGTCATCCCTACACGCATATCCTCTGGTCATCGCTGGTCGAGAAGCAGAACAGGGAGGCCGGCAGGAAGGCGAAGAGCATCCCGGCGGGAAAATGGGGCGTCTTCGACTTCGAGCGGCCGCTCGAGGGATGCCGGTTCGCACCGCGCTGCCCGGTGTACGAGGCAAAGGGCAGGCCGGGCGTCTGCACCGACCCCGCCACGGAACCCCTGCTCCGCGAGATCGAAGGCGGCCACCAGGTCGCGTGTCATTTTCCCCTGTAGCCGGTCTGCTTCCGCGAGCTGACCGCAGACGCTGAAGGCGCACAGATTGCAGCAACAAACTGCTTTTCTCCTCATCCGTACAGTGGCCCCTGACTGGCGGACCGAGTTCGACGACATCCGCGGCAGGACAGCGGATGCAGTCTCTGACCGTGGAGGAACTGACGCGGTTTGTGTCCCGGTGCGAGGCACTGAAGCGCCGGATCGAGAAGTTCAATGAATCGGAACGGAAAATCTCCCTGAAACGCCTCCAGATGTGCCGGGAGCTTTTTCGGTATGTCCTGGAGTCAAAGGAAGGAGGAACGTAGACCCAGTCTGCCGATGTCTGGCGTCCTACGATGCGAACATGACCCCCACCGGCCCGTTCAAACCCATACCTGCCCTGACCGCCCAGCAGGTGAAGGACCTGCTCAGGGAGAAAGACCCGGGCGCGTATAATCTCATCGATGTACGTCAGCCGGGCGAATACGGACAGGGACATATCCCCGGCGCGTCGCTGGTCCCGCTGGGAGACCTGTATGAGCGCGAGCGGGAGCTCGACCGTTCCCGGCCGACCGTGCTCTATTGCCGCTCCGGGAACCGAAGCCGGGCTGCAGCGAGCATCCTTCTCGACGCCGGTTTCCTGAACGTGTTCAGCATGGAGGGCGGGATCCAGGCCTGGCGCGGCCTCGTTGTCGACGGTCCGCCCGAGGCGGGCATGGTCCTGTTCTCCGGCAGGGAAAAGCCCGAAGAGCTGATCGCCCTCGCGTGGTCGCTGGAGGAGGGATCGCGACGGTTCTACCACGGCATGGCGTCAGCACTTGAGGACCGCGAAGCCGTCGGCCTCTTCGACGGACTGGTGCGTGCCGAGGACCATCACAAAGCGGCCCTGGTCGGCGTATACCGGGAGGCGACCGGCGACACGGCTGCTTCAGCGATTCCGGAGGCGTTCTTTTTAGGTGCTGTCCCGGGAGAGGTGATGGAGGGAGGCATGTCGGTGACGAAGGCCCTCGAATGGGTGAAGGGCAAGGAGGTGAACGACGTCCTGGACCTGTCCATAGCGCTGGAGTCGCACGCCTTTGATCTTTACATCAGAATGGAGCGGGAGCTGGCCGGGGAAAGTGCGAAGCGGATATTCCAGGTCCTTGCCGCTGAGGAGAAGGTCCACCTGGACCGCATGGTAACGCTTCTGGAAAAACGCCGTTTCCCCAAAGCGACCTGACCGGGTCTGGTGACGTACAGCGCGCTGAAAAAAAGCCCCGGAGGTTCTCCCCCGGGGCTTTTGCAGTGGTGTTGAACGGCAGATCAGGGTTTTTCGAGCTTGAACTCGCCCTTGTCGTTGATCTCCACTTTGGCGTTCACAAACTGGACGTTGTAGCCTTTTTCCTTCAGTTTGTGGTAGGCCATCTCGGCCCGTATTCCCGTCGAACAGTGGGTCACGATCTTCTTGTCCTTCGGGATCTCGGCAAAGCGGTCCAGGATCTCCTCATCGGGCACCAGCTTCGCGCCCTTGATCATGCCGGCATTGCCCTCGTCGCGGTTCCGTACATCGAGGATGAGCGTGTCGGCAGGCGTGGCCTTCGCGATCTTCGTGAAGTCCTCGATGGAGATCTCGCCGGGCCGCGGCTTGGGCACGTACACGATGGTCTCGGCAAGCTTGCCCGTCTGGACCGGGAAGCCGGCTGCCTTCCAGGCATCGAATCCGCCTGATATGATGTCCACGGGCGCGTAGCCAGCGGCGATGAGCGCCTTGGCGGCCTTGACCGCATCGTCGCTACCCATCTGATCATAGATCATGATCGGGGCCTTCTTGTCCTTGGGCGGGAACTTGGCGAGCGACTTTTCGATATCAGCCGCCGCGATGGACACGGCGCCCTTGATGAACCCGGCCTCAGCATCCTTGGCCGGTCGCACGTCGAGCAGCACGTGCGGGATATCCTTGTCGATCCATGCTTCCTTCAGGAACTGCGTTGACAGGACCAGGTAATTCCGCTTCACCCACTCCGGTATGCCGTCGTGGTAGACTTTCACATTCGCGTAACCGATGTTCTCTGCCCGCCGGGCAGAGTCAGGGCTCATCGCTCAGGTGACCCCGGCGCAATAATAGACGATGAGCGTCGCATTGTCCGGGGGCAGCTTACCCTTATTCTTGTCGAAGGCCGGGAAGGGGATGTTGACAGCAGTGGGAATGGAGCCCTCCTGGAAGCGCGGGAGCGGCCGGGCGTCGATGAGCATATACTTGCCCTTCTCCGGGCCCTGGGCGACCAGCTTTTCCACGTCCTCGGTCTTGATCATCTTTTCCGGGGCGACCTTGATCGGGATTTTGGCAGAGACGAGGGTGGCGAACTTTTTGCCGTCCTTCTCGGTATACTCGATCCGGACCTCCTTACCCTTCTTGAGGCTGCGGAGCGGCTGGTCCGGACTGTCGGCAGGCGCCTGAACGTTCAGGATCGTGAGCTTCTCGTCGAACCTCAGGATCTCCGTGACCTCGTCGATCTTGACCTGGATCGACTTGGTCTTGTACGCCACACTGTCGAAATTCCCCCGGATGGTCCCGGGTTGCGGCTGGTGGCAGTTCCCGCAGAGCTTGGCCATAGTCGGCTTGGCCTGCGGCGCTGCTGCCTTTTCCTGCGCCACAGCCTGGCCGGCGATGAGGATGCCGGATGTCAGGACCGTTGCAAGGGAAAGGCTGATGCATTTTCGCAACATGTTATCTCCTCCTTTTTAGTCTGTGCCTTGAAAAGGCAGATTTAGACAATGACTGTGAATGAAGAAAAATCAGCAGGTTTTCCCAAAGAGCTGCCATGTGACAAATTGCAATTATCAGCTGTTATTATAATTGTCGATTTAGATATAGTCAATGAATTTCGAAACTAACTGTGCGCCGCGACGGTAGAAACGAGACTGCCGGGCCGGACCCAGGGGATGGAAAATGGTCTGTTCAGGCGAGAAAATCCTTGACAATAATGGACTTATCTTTTATTATCTCTATTCTTTGCCGTTCCCGGGAATCCCATGTTTGATACCTTAAGCGGTAAATTAGATGCCGTATTCAAGAAGCTCCGCGGCAGGGGTGTCCTGAAGGAAGACGACGTCAAGGAAGCCCTACGCGAAGTGCGTCTGGCGCTCCTCGAAGCGGACGTCAACTTCAAGGTCGTCAAGGAGTTCATCAGTAAGGTCCAGGAGCGAGCTGTCGGCCAGGATATCCTGACCAGTCTCACGCCGGGCCAGCAGGTGATCAAGGTCGTCCACGATGAACTGGTGGGCCTCCTGGGCGGCACGCAGTCCAAGCTGCATCTTTCCTCGAACCCGCCCACGGTCATCATGTTGGTGGGCCTGCAGGGCTCGGGAAAGACGACCACAGCCGGCAAGCTGGCCAGGAACTTCAAGAAGGACGGCAGGAAGGTCCTCCTCGTGCCGGCGGACACCCGGCGGCCGGCTGCCATCGAACAGCTGAAGACCCTCGCCCGTCAGGTGGGGGTCGAGGCGTTCACCTCGGTATCAAGCGATCCCGTTGCCATCTGCAGGGAGGCCCGTGATTTCGCCGAACGGTCGCTCTTTGAAGTGGTGATCCTTGACACGGCGGGCCGTCTTCAGATCGACGCTCCGCTCATGGACGAGCTCCGGCAGATCAAGTCCGGCGTGAAGCCCCACGAGGTCCTGTTCGTGGCCGACGCCATGACGGGCCAGGAAGCCGTGAACATCGCCGAGACTTTCAACAAGGAGCTCGGCTTCGACGGGGTGGTGCTCACCAAGCTCGACGGCGACGNNTCGCGCATCCTCGGCATGGGCGACGTGATGTCGCTCATCGAGAAGGCCCAGGAGACGGTCAACGTCGAAGAGGCCGAGAAGCTCGCCAAGAAGCTGAAGCAGAGCTCCTTCGATCTCGAGGACTTCCGCGGCCAGCTCAAGCAGGTCAAGAAGATGGGCGGCCTCGGCTCGATCATGGGCATGATCCCGGGGATGAACAAGATGAAGCTCCCGGACGCCGACGTGAACGACAAGGAGCTGACGAAGGTGGACGCCATCATCAGTTCCATGACC
>JAFNGD010000310.1:3333-6775 GCA_017885365.1 Nitrospirota bacterium | reverse complement strand
CTTGCCGTTGAGGTCAGGAGTTGATAGGAAAGCGGCTGTTCCGAGGCGGTCCTGATCAGGTACGGCGAGATCGATGGATTTTCCGTCGGAAGCCGCTTTGCCGAGAGCATTTCCGTTGACAGCAGACCGACCCCGCCGAAGCCAAACATGACCTGACGGAGAGCGGTGTGCGTCAGACCTGCCATGGGCGCAAGAAGGAGCGGCGGATCGATCCGGAGGCCGCGGATACGGATCGGCTGGAGAGATGTCTGCATGCTGATCTCCGTATGTCTAGCGGTAAGTGGCATGTTGAAACAGGGATAGGAGCTCGACGAGGGAGATCATCAATACACAAGGCCTTTCCTGAAGCCGTTCCTTATGCGGTCCTTACCCTGTTGCGGCCGTCGCGCTTGGCCGCATACAGCGCAGTATCCGCCAGCTTGATCAGGCTGGAATGGTCCATGCCGTGTACCGGGCTCAGCGATGCCACGCCGATGCTCACGGTCACGATATTGGCGGCAGAGGAGTGCGCATGCGGTACGCGCAGCAGTTCCACAGAGATCCTCAACTGTTCTGCTATTTCGAGCGCTCCGTGCATATCCGTGTCCGGCAGGACCGCCATGAACTCCTCGCCGCCATACCGGGCAGCCAGGTCTGCCGGCCGTTTGATGGTCTCCGCGATGACCGCGGCTACCTTCTTGAGGCATTCGTCGCCCTCCTGGTGTCCGTAGTTATCGTTGTAAGGTTTGAAGTGGTCTATGTCGAGCATGATGAGCGAGACCGGCGTCCGCTCCCGTAGCGCGCGGCGCCATTCCCGGTCCATGAACTCTTCAAAACGCGTGCGGTTCGCCAGTCCCGTAAGCCCGTCCCGTGCCGAGGACTGGCGGAGTACCTCATTTGCCCGGCGCAGCTCCTCAACCAGCTTCAGGTTCTCGAATTTCAGCGAGATCGAAGCGGTAATAGCGCGGTGGTGCTTGAAGGACTGGTTGATGATGGTGAACTCGTAAAGACCGATGAGAAGACCGATCGTATATCCGAACTCTTCCCTTTCCATGATACAGCGGACGGCATACAGCATCATGGCCGGTCCCGACCACGCAGCAGCACCCCATTTCAGGGACGAATGAGCTACCGTGGTCGCAGCCGAAAGGCTCGCGATCACCAGGACAAAGAGTGCAGTGAGCCCATGGTCATCAGCCGGGAACATGAGGAAAGCAGAGAGTCCCCAGACTGTGCCGGAGATCAGGGCCAGGAAAAGATAGATGTTCTTCCAGTATGCCACGTCATAGGGCTGTTCACGAATCCGTTGGAACCGGTAGTACAGGACGATCCTGCTGACAACGATCGCCAGGATCATCAGGAGCCAGGCAAGGATGTTCCCACGGGGGACCGTATTGCGCACGCTGAAGGCAAGGACGAGGGCGACCAAGAACGAGGTCAACTGGATTGTCGGCAGTTGATCAAAGACCAGGAGAACTTGCTCGCTCGCGATGTCGTTGCCGGAGGTCCTGGCGTTCCCCAGTACATTTTCATTCATCGTTCGGCTTTCCTATGCCTCGGTAGCGCGTCAAGATACATGTTCCTGGCAGAAGGAGCAACGGACCGAGCTCAAGACCATGGTTGAGAATCGGCTTGGAAGACGGTCTCATACCTCTCTCAGAAGGCCCCACAGACGCGACGCCCGAAAGCATAAAATGACCGGCGTAGCGATATTGTTGTCATGTGAAGGACTATAACAGCTCGAACAATAAAGGGCAAGCAAGGATACTAGGCGCCAAGATCATGACAGGCCGCATTGCTCTGTTAGCAGAAGTCCGTGTACAGACCTTATTGCATTAAAATGCAATAATCTGTGCGGCGTGAAATAGAGACAATATTATCTAGTTTTTACTATTATTTCGTGGTATATTTCTAATGAAAGCCTTTGTTTCAGGAGGTATCGCATGGTGGAACTGAGGTCCGAGGACAGGAGGAAGACCGAGGACAGGAGGAAGAGCGTCTTGTCCGCTCCCGCGCGTGATTACAAGACTCTTTTCTACAGCAAATTGACCGAAACCCACCTCTTCAGCGAGGTCGGCAGGATCATCGCTTCGGAACTGGAGCCTACGGAACTTGTCCAGAAGATCATAACCACCATAAGCAAGGCGGTCATCTTTGAGGACGCCTCGGTCTATGTCGTCAAGAAGGACCTTACCGGCCTGTTACCGATCTATTTTCGAAACCCCCTGCTGCAAGGAAAGATGTCCGAACCGGTCTATTTTGACAACGGTGCGCCGGGTTCGATCGCAGCTAACGGCGAGCCGCTCTTTCTGGAGAATGCCGCGCTGTATGAGGCCTTTCTGCATCACCCAGATGAAACGCAGAAGCATGGAAGCTATATCGGCATCCCGCTCAAGAACGATAACCGCATCGTAGGGGTCATGGGCTTCAGCCACAGCAAACCGTCCGCGTTCCGCGTGGAGGACTTCGACCTTCTGCGGACCCTGTCCCACACGATCTCCGCCGGTATCGACAAGGCGGAGCTCTTCAAAAAAACGCTCGAAAGCGCCCGTACCGACGAGCTCACCGGCTTGCTCAACTACCGGGTGCTGCTGGANNGGATATCGACAACTTCAAGCGAGTCAATGACCGATACGGCCACCTGGAAGGCAGCCGGGTGCTCGCACAGCTGGGTCCCCTTCTTCGCGAGGCCTGCAGGACCGGGAGCACGGACGTCTGCTTTCGCTACGGTGGGGAGGAATTCTCCCTGCTGCTCGCCGAGACCAGTATAGGTGAGGCCCTGGCGGTCGCGGAGCGGGTGCGGAGCTCAATTGAATCGTATCCCTTCACCATCAAGGCCGCGCACCCCTTTGAGATCATCACTGTGAGCATCGGGGTCTCGACCATGCTGAAGGGCGCCGCGAAGACCATCCCCGACCTGATCCGCGAAGCAGACCTTGCGCTCTACCGGTCCAAGGCAACCGGCAAGAACCGGATCACCGGCTACGACAGCACCTTGACCATGCCCGGCGAGAGATAGGATACCGGACATCGCACACCGAAGCTGTTCCCGTCGGCTCCGCGGGTGTGCAGAGGGTCAACGTCAATCCGTCAAGACCAGTCCGTGGCTATTGGGTTCTTAGTGATAGGCGGCTTTGTCGCCGATGTCATAGGCGATGGGCTGGAAGACCTTTCGGAGCGTGAAGACGACCAGCAGGACGGCGATCAGGACCAGGCCGGAGGACGCGCCCGGACCGACGAGGATGTCGCCTGAAACCAGCAGCAGATAGACCGGCATGATCATGGCAAGGAGATAGCCCTCGTTGAGCTTGAAACAGAAGGCCTCCTTTGCGGTCACGAATCCCAGGCATCCGGAAAGCGGCAGCAGGAGCAGCGGGCTGGTGGGGACCTGCGAAAGCGCGGCGACCAGGGACCCCTTTCCGCTCGCGAAGAGCACGGCAAGACANNCNNNGCTGNNGAANNA
>JAFNGD010000310.1:0-3305 GCA_017885365.1 Nitrospirota bacterium | reverse complement strand
CTNNCCGGATGCCTGGGATTCGTGACGGCAAAGGAGGCCTTCTGTTTCCAGCTCAACGAGGGCTACCTTCTTGCCATGATCNNAGCCGAGGCAGCCGGAAAGGGGCAGCAGGAGCAGGGGGCCGTACGGTGCGTGGCTGAGCGCGGCGGTCAGTGATCCCTTGCCGATGAAGAGGAGCACGGCGAGACAGCCGACGCTGAGGAAGTACATATTTTTCAAATATACTTTGATCCTGCCGACATACAGATGGATGAAGAACACGCTCATGCCCACGGAAGCATACAGCCCATAAGCGAGGATATCCGCCGGCAGGCTCTTGCGTGCCGAGCCGGGACCTGAAGACGCCGATGCCAGGAGAAATGCCAGACCGGCAATGATGATCGTAGCCAGCACGATCCCCACACGGTAGAGCACGACCGTTATCTTATCTTCCCTCGTCAGTGGCTGGAACACCTGTCTTTCACCCATAGATCATCTCTCCGTTCCTTCTCACTATCCGACTTGATCCGCGTCCCATTGCTCTTTCCGCTTTCCATCACCGGTTATCGCCGGTTCACACCTTTTTCCTTTTTTTCCAGAACGACAGGTCGCTTATCATGAGCCGAAGAAGTTGACGGGGCGTCATGAGTGCTGTCTCTTTACACCTGCAGGCATCACCGGCTGCTTGTGTCTGCGGCTCTGCGGTCTTTTTTTCGTTCCNNGAATATTCTAACTCTTCCGGCAGGAACATGTCAAAGCTTCTCTCCATCGTTCAAGAGATAAAGCAGATAAGGGGACGATAAGACCGACAAAGAGAACGTTTGTAATCGGACATGGCAACGCAGTGACGATAAGTCCCACGATGAGAAAGCGAGACAATGGGGCAAGGAGAAAAAGCTGAGAAGAGCACTATCCAATACTCGCTGATCAGCGCTCATGAACACGGCCAGCCAAGCTCTCTTCGTCCCTTTTTGCGCTTGACTTACCCCCCNNGGCGGCGTAGCCAAGTGGCTAAGGCAGAGGTCTGCAAAACCTTCATTCATCGGTTCAAATCCGATCGCCGCCTCCATTACTCATCTCTGATTCACCGCTCTATTCAGTCCTTGGACCCGGAAGTTCTCTGTGCCTCTGTGCCTCCGTGGTGATCTCAACTCCTATGCATCACGCCGATTTCGTCCACCTTCATCTTCACACCGAATACAGCCTGCTCGACGGCGCCATCAGCATCGACAACCTCGTCAAAAAAGCCGTGGAACTCAGGATGCCGGCCGTGGCGGTCACGGACCACGGCAACCTCTTTTCGGTCCTGGACTTCTACCAGAAGGCGCTCAAAGGCGGGATCAAGCCCATCATCGGCTGCGAGACCTACGTGGCCCCCGGCTCCCGATTCGAGAAGGCCATCGCTTCAGGCTCGCAGGACGAGGACACCTACGCCTTTCATCTCATCCTCCTGGCCCGGAACAACCAGGGTTACAAGAACCTCGTGAAGCTCGTCACCGCCGCCTACCTGGAAGGGTTCTACTACAAGCCGCGCATCGACAAAGAGCTGCTCCGGACGCGCCATGAGGGACTCATCGGCCTGTCTGCCTGTCTGGGCGGCGAGATCCCCCGCCTCCTGAACGCCAAACGGTATGATGACGCGAAGAAGGCGGCCCTCGAGTACCAGGACATCCTGGGCAAGGACAACTTCTACCTCGAGCTGCAGGACAACGGCATCCCGGAGCAGGAGCAGGTGAACCGCGAGCTCATCCGCCTGAGCCAGGAGACCGGCATCCCGCTCGTGGCCACGAACGACTGCCACTACCTGAACATGGAGGACCACAAGTCCCACGACGCCCTGCTCTGCATCAACCAGGGCAAGCTGGTGAAGGACGAGAAGCGGCTCAAGTTCTCTTCCGAGACCTTCTACATGAAGACGCCCGAGGAGATGAAGAAGGCCTTCTCCCACGTCCCCGAGGCCATCACGAACACCGTCCGGATCGCCGAGCGGTGCAGCATCGACCTCGAGCTCGGCAAGTACCACCTTCCCAACTTCCCGGTCCCCGAAGGCTACACCCGTGAGACCTACATGGCCGAGCTTGCCCGGAAGGGCCTCGACGAGCGCTTCGCCGAGATCGAGGCCGTGCGCGGGCCCGGCAGCATCGACCGCGAGGCATACCGGCAGCGGCTCGAGGCCGAGATCCAGATGATCGAACGGATGGGCTTCCCCGGCTACCTCCTGATCGTCTGGGACTTCATCCGCTACGCCCGCGAGCACGGCATCCCGGTCGGCCCGGGCCGCGGATCCGCTGCCGGGAGCCTCGTTGCCTACAGCCTCCGGATCACCGACCTTGACCCGATCCCCTACAACCTGCTGTTCGAGCGCTTCCTGAACCCCGAACGCATCAGCATGCCGGACATCGACGTGGATTTCTGCCAGGACCGGCGCGATGAGGTGATCAGGTACGTCACTGAAAAGTACGGGCCGGACCACGTGACCCAGATCATCACCTACGGGACCATGATGGCCAAGGGCGTGATCCGCGACGTGGGCCGGGTGCTCGACATCCCCTACGCCGAGGTGGACAAGGTCGCAAAGCTCGTGCCGAACGTGCTGAACATCACGCTCCAGAAGGCCATGGAGCAGGAGCCGAAGCTGAAGGAGGCCATGAAGAAGGACCCCCGCATGGCCGAGCTCATGGAGATCGCCCTGCACCTCGAGGGCCAGGTGCGCCACGCGTCCAAGCACGCCGCCGGCGTGGTCATCTCCCAGGAGCCGCTGACCGAATACCTGCCGCTCTACAAGACCGCCAAGGACGAGGTCATGACGCAGTTCGACATGAAGGGCGTCGAGAAGATCGGCCTCGTGAAGTTCGACTTCCTGGGCCTCCGCAACCTCACGGTCATCCGGAAGGCGGAGGAACTGATCAGCCAGCGGCTCCAGAAGGCCCCGCTCGCCCAACAGGAGCCATTCTCCGTCAGCCGCCTGCCTCTCGACGACGCCAAGACCTACGAATATCTCGGCAGCGGCGACACGGCCGGCATCTTCCAGCTCGAATCGTCCGGCATGCGGGACCTGGTCCTCAAGATGAAGCCCCAGTGCTTCGAGGACATCATCGCGCTTTTGGCGCTCTACCGCCCCGGCCCGCTGAACAGCGGCATGGTGGACGACTTCATCAAGCGCAAGAAGGGCTCGACCAGGATCGTCTACGACCTTCCGCAGCTCGAGCCGATCCTGAAAGACACCTACGGCGTCATCGTCTACCAGGAGCAGGTGATGCAGATCGCCCGGACCCTCGCGGGCTATTCCCTCGGCGGCGCGGACCTGCTGCGCCGGGCCATGGGCA
>JAFNGD010000309.1:1871-3277 GCA_017885365.1 Nitrospirota bacterium | reverse complement strand
ACATGCACGGTTCCACGGGTGACATGGTTTGGCTTGGCACCCAGACGGACAAGCTTGAGCCCATCTTCGCAGAGATCACGGCAAAGGGCTGGGACCTCGGCGGATCCGGCTCCTGCCTCCGCACGCCGAGCGCCTGCGTGGGCATGGCACGGTGCGAGTTTGCGAACATCGACACCATGAGCATCTGCCACACCCTGACCCAGAAGTTCCAGGACGAGCTCCATCGTCCCGCCTTCCCCTACAAGTTCAAGATCAAGGTTTCCGGCTGTGCCAACGACTGCACCGCAGCGGTCGCCCGCGCCGACATGTCCATCATCGGCACCTGGCGCGATAACATCCGCATCGACCAGGCCGAGGTGAAGAACGCCGCCAAGGACATGGACATCAAGGCAGAGGTCACCGATATGTGCCCGACCCACTGCATGAGCTGGGACGGCAGCACGCTCAAGATCAATGACAAGGATTGCAACCGCTGCATGCATTGCATCAACCGCATGCCGAAGGCCCTCCGTCCCGGCAAGGAGAAGGGCGCGACCATCATGCTCGGCGGCAAGGCCCCGATCGTGACCGGTGCCCTCATGAGCTGGGTCATCGTTCCCTTCATGAAGCTCGAAGCGCCCTACGACAACCTGGAAGACCTCATTCGCAAGCTCTGGGAGTGGTGGGATGAGTCAGGCAAGAACCGCGAGCGCATCGGCGAGCTCGTCGACCGTATCGGCATGAGGTCCATGCTGGAAGCCACCGGCCTCCCGCCGGTGCCGCAGATGGTGAAGGCGCCGCGGACCAACCCCTATGTGTTCTGGGCGCCGGGCGAAGTGAAGTAAGGACCGACAAGCACGAATAATCCCAAGGAGGAAGACCTAGAATGGCTGACAAACCGAAGAGAATAACGGATCTTGGTTCACCCGATTATCATAAATTCCTGCCTCCCGTGATCACAAAGAACTACGGGAAGTGGAAATATCATGAAGTCACCACAAAGGGCGTGATGAAGCACGTCTCCGAGACCGGTGATGAGCTCTACACCGTACGTATTGCAACGCCCCGGCTCGTGAGCACCGACTACGTCCGCGAGATGTGCGACATATCCGAGAAGTTCAGCGGCGGCCACCTCCGCTGGACGACCCGTCACAACGTCGAGTTCTTTCCCGAGAAGGGCCAGGTGGACGCCCTGGTCGCCGACCTCAAGAAGCGCGGCCATATGGTCGGCGGCATCGGCTACGGCATCAGCAACGTCGTCCATACGCAGGGCTGGATCCACTGCCACACGCCGGCAACCGACGCCTCGGGCGTGGTCAAGGCGGTCATGGATGAGCTCCACGAGTACTTCACCACGAAGACCCTGCCGGCTCGTGTGCGCATCGCACTTGCCTGTTGCCTGAACATGTGCGGCGCGGTGCATTGCT
>JAFNGD010000309.1:0-1784 GCA_017885365.1 Nitrospirota bacterium | reverse complement strand
ACTGCTACACCATGTGCCCGTCGCTCCCGATCGCTGACGGCTCCGGGGACGGCATCGCCATCTACGTGGGCGGCAAGGTGTCCAACGCCCGCGGCCCGGCGCGCATGTCCAAGCTCGTGATCCCGTTCCTTCCGAACAATCCGCCGCGCTGGCCCGAGGTCGTGAAGGCCGTGAAGCACCTCGTCGAAGTCTACGCGCAGAATGCCAAGAAGCACGAGCGCATGGGCGAGTGGATCGAGCGCGTCGGCTGGGAGCGTTTCTTCAAGCTCACCGGCATCGCGTTCACCTACCAGCACATCGATGACTTCACCTTTGCCCGTGAGACGTTCCGGATGACCCCCACCTTCAAGTGGGAATAGCATCGAGCGAGTGAGCTGATCGGCCCCCTGAACACCCGTTCGGGGGGCCGGTTTTTGGTTTCACCCAACAACACAACCAGGGGGACGACTATGGACGCCCAGGAACTAGTGAAGAAAGTGTACGAACTGGTCGAGAAGAACCAGGGCAAGAAGAAGATGAAGGCGGGCGACATCACCAAGGCCATGGAGGCCGAGGGCGCGTCGCGCGACGAGGTCAAGGCAGCGATCCGCGAGCTCGTGGACGGCGGCAAGCTGGTGTATTCATACTTCGGCGGCAGCTTCATCGAGATCCCGCACGTCGAAGGATCGGCCAATCCGCAGCAGTAATCCGGGAATGTTGAAGGTCCCCCGGCTCGTTGTCTCGGCAGTCCGGGGAGGGCTCGGCAAAACGACCCTCTCGCTCGGGATCATCGCAGCCTGGCGGAAGCAGGGGAAAAAGATCGCTTCGTTCAAAAAGGGGCCGGACTTCATTGACGCGGGCTGGCTCGGGGCCGCCGCAGGCAGGCCCTGTTATAATCTCGATCTCTTCCTGATGGAAGAGGAGAGCATCCTCAGTTCCTTTGTCCGGCATTCCGCCGGCGCGGATGCGGCCGTGATCGAGGGGAACCGCGGTCTCTATGACGGCGTTGACGGGTCCGGGACCTACAGCACGGCGCGGCTGGCACGGCTGCTGGACGCGCCCGTGGTCTTGATCGTGGACTGCACCAAGTCGTCGGCGACGGTGGCGGCAGTGGTGCTCGGCATCAAGCAGTATGATCCCTCGGTCGCAGTTCGGGGGGTCATCCTGAACAATGTGTCTCCGGGAAGGCACGAATCGGTCATCCGGCAGGCGATCGAACAGAGCAGCGGCATTCGCGTTGTCGGCGCCGTGCCGCGGCTGAGGCATGGCGAGTTCCCCGAGCGGCACATGGGGCTCACGCCCTTTCAGGAGCACCCGGATGTAGACAAGGCGATCGCCGCGTCGGCGTCCGTGGCGGAGAAATACCTCGATCTCGGGGCCCTCTGGGAGATCGCGGGCGACACAGGACCTCTCGGGTCCGTCAAACAGCCTGCCGGACCATCGGCGGATGTTGACCGACCCGTGGTCGGCGTGATCAGGGACAAGGCATTTCAGTTCTACTACCCGGATAATGTTGAAGCGCTCGAGCGATCGGGTGCGGTGCTCAGGGAGATCAGTGCGCTGCAGGACCAGGAGTTGCCGCCTCTGGACGCGCTGTACATCGGGGGCGGATTTCCCGAGACCCAGGCGGCCGAGCTGGCCGGGAACGTGTCGTTCACCGCATCGGTCAAGGCAGCGGTGGAAAAAGGGCTTCCGGTATACGCCGAGTGCGGCGGCCTGATCTATCTCGGCAGAAGCCTGAAGCTCGGGGAAACGGTCTATCCCATGACATCGGTACTGCCCGCGGACTTTGTGCTGGAAAAGAA
>JAFNGD010000308.1 GCA_017885365.1 Nitrospirota bacterium | reverse complement strand
CCCCGGAGGCTTTGCGCGATGATCCGATTGTTGCAGCCAAGATGAATGGTCTGGCCAAGGTCGTATTTTCACGGACCATGTACAAGGCCGAATGGAACAATACGAGGCTGGTGAAGGAGAATGTCGAAGAGGAGATAAAGAAGATAAGAGCGCTGCCCGGGAAGGATATTGCCCTGCTTGGCAGCGGAAACATCATGGCCCAGCTCGCACAGCGCGGCTTGATCGACGAATACCGGATCATGGTGAATCCGATCGTACTGGGCAAGGGTACACCGTTGTTCAAGGGCATGACGAGCAGGTTGGACTTGAAGCTCATGGATACGCGGGCGTTCCGCAACGGGAATGTTCTGCTGCGCTACGTACCGGCAGGAAAGGAGAAATAACATGGCCGCGATATCAACAATAGAACATCCCGGCGCGAAGGCCGGGGAGCGGGAGCTTGTCATCACGCGTGTTTTCGACGCACCGCGCGAGCTGGTGTGGAAGGCATGGACCGAACCGGAATTACTCAAGAAGTGGTGGGGGCCGAAGGACTTCACGGTGCCGCACATCAGTATTGATCTTCGGCCGGGCGGCAAGTACGTCTACTGCATGCGCGGAGCGGGGCCTGACGGGGTGATCAAAGACTACTGCGGCACTGGCGTCTACGAGGAGATCGTTCCGCTGGAGCGGATCGTCTGCACCGACAGCTTCGCCGACGAGCAGGGCAACGTTGTCCCGGCTTCGCAGTATGGGATGGAAGGGGACTGGCCGCTGGCACTGCTGGTGACGGTAACCTTCGAAACCGAGGGGGACGGGACAAAGTTCACGCTGCGGCATGCCGGCATTCCGGCGGGCCAGATGCGCGAACTGACCGAGGCCGGCTGGAAAGAATCCTTTGACAAGCTTGCCGAGGTCCTGAAATGAGGGAAACAACGGGGTGGAGCTGACGCGGCAGGCGGCCGTTGTCAGGTCTGCGCCTGCGTTGGCAGCCGCCCGGAAAAAGGATGGCGGGAAGCACCGTCTCGATCCGCTAAGCGGGTTCCCGCCGACAGGCGCGCCGAGTGCGCACGCAGCAGGCATAGGAGCATACCATGATAAAAACAATTGCCATAGGGGTCGTTGTTCTGATCACAGCGATTCTCCTTTTTGCCGCGACCAGGCCGGACACGTTCCGTGTCCAGCGCGCGGCGACCATCAAGGCTCAGCCGGAGAAGATCTTTGCGCTCATCAACGACCTGCACCGGTGGGACGCCTGGTCGCCATACGAGAAAAAAGACCCCGCGATGAAGCGAGTCTATGGCGGCGCCGCACAGGGGAAGGGCGCAGCGTATGCATGGGAAGGCAACAAGGAGGTCGGCACGGGGCGCATAGAGATCACGGAGTCTTCTCCGCCGTCCAGGGTCACGATGACCCTGGATATGATCAAACCGATCAAAGCACACAACATCGTTGAGTTCACGCTGGAACCCCAAGGTGGCTCCACGACCGTCACGTGGGCCATGAACGGCGACATGCCCTACATTTCGAAGATCCTGAGCGTGTTCCTCAACATGGCCGCATGGTCGGCAGGGACTTCGAAGCGGGTCTCGCAAGCCTGAAGGCAGCGTTCGAGAAGTAAGCTGTGGATGAAAGACAGTGATCGTTCGGTCTGGGAGGCCGGAGCATGGGAAAGATCATCGTATCGAATTACGTCACCCTCGAGGGTTCTTCGCTGGACCCCAGGGGGAGATAGAGTGGTTCGTCTGGGATGACGAGACGGCGAATTATACCAAGGAGCTGATCGCGTCGATAGACACCATCCTGTTCGGACGGGTGACCTATGAGCTCATGGCAGGCTACTGGCCGACGGCGAGCCCGCCCGCGGAAGATCAGGCCATCATAGATTCCATGAATACTACGGCGAAGATCGTTTTCTCGCGATCGCTTGCGAAGGCCGACTGGAAGAACACAGAGGTGGTCAAGGAGATCGACAAGGATGAGATCCTGAAGATGAAGCAGGAATCCCGCAGGAACATGGTGATCTACGGCAGCGGGAGCATCGTATCAGCGTTGACGCGGACAGATCTCATCAATGAATACCTGCTCTTCGTCAATCCGGTCGTGCTGGGGAACGGGAAGCCGCTGTTCAGCGGCATGCAGAACAAGCTTGATCTGAAGCTCCTGGGGACAAGGACGTTCCCATGCGGGGTCGTTCTCCTTCGCTATCAGCGGGTCACCAGGGATTGAAACGAGAAGGAGGGAAACACCATGGCAAAGTCGATAAAACATACGAAAAAAGAACTGGTCATCACCCGCGTTCTCGATGCGCCGCGGGAGACCGTGTGGAAAGCATGGACCGATCCGGAGGCGGTAAAGCAATGGTGGGGGCCGAAGAACTTCACCGCACCGCATATCAGCATCGATCTTCGCGCGGGCGGCAGGTTCGTCTACTGCATGCGCGAGAGAGGACCTGACGGAGTGGTGAAGGATTACTGGAACATCGGTGAACACCGGGAGATCGTCCCGATGAAGAAGATCGTCACGACCATGAGCTTTGCCGACGAACAGGGCAGACCCGTCCCAGCCTCTCACTACGGGATGCCGGGCAAATGGCCGAAGGAGATCCTGCTGACGGTCACCTTTGGGGACATCAAGAGCGGAAAGACAAAGCTGACCGTGCGGGAGGCTGGTGTCCCGCGTGAAGTGGCCGAGCTGTCGCGTCTCGGATGGGAGCAGCAGCTCGACAAGTTCTCCGATGTGCTGGTGATAGGCTCCGGCCGCACCAGGATCACCGCCGAACCGGGAAAACAGGAGGTCGTCATGAAGCGGATCTATGATGCGCCCCGGGCGCTCGTATTCAGGGCATACACTGACCCGGCGCTCATACCGCAGTGGTGGGGACCGAGGCGGTACGCGACCATCGTCGACAAGCTGGACGCGAGGCCCGGAGGCCTGTGGCGTTTCCTCAACCGCGATGACGACGGGAACGAGTATACCTTCCACGGCGTGTATCACGAGGTCGCGGCTCCCGAGCGGATCGTCGCCACCTTCGAGTTCGAGGGTGCGCCGGGTCATGTGTCGCTCGAAACGCTGACGCTGGAAGAGAGCGGCGGCAGGACGACGTTGACCAACAGGTCGGTGTTCCAGTCCGTGGCAGACCGCGACGCGATGCTTCAGGAAGGGATGGAGGAAGGTGCTTCCGAGACCATGGACCGGCTCGCAGAACTTCTGGCGGGAACGGGAGAGGTAAAAAAAGCGGCATAAGAAGCAGGAGTGTGCGGAGGTCCGAGACACGGGACGCTGCCGGGGAAGGGCATACGATGCCGGGCCGACCGCATCTCCCTGCAGGGGGAGGAGTTCTATGACAGGAAACCTGAAGCGCCTAGTGCAACCCGTTCCGCAGACCGCAGTTGCGTCCACAGCACTCCTGCTGCTTCGCCTGGTCGTCGGAACTGCTTTCATCATCCATGGATGGCAAAAGATACAGAGCCCGTTCGTCTGGATGGGCCCCCAGGCACCCGTACCCGGACTGTTCCAATTCCTGGCCGCGTTCTCGGAGTTCGGCGGGGGGATCGCCTGGATACTGGGGTTATTGACCCCGCTGGCGGCACTGGGGATCGGCTGTACGATGACGGTGGCCGTCACCATGCACTCGATGATGCTGCATGATCCTTTTGTGAACCTGACCGGAGGACGTTCCTATGAACTGGCGTCAGCGTACCTGTGCATCGCTGTTCTTCTCCTTGCGCTGGGACCCGGAAAATTCTCGCTGGACGCGAAGCTATTCGGCGAGCGGCGGTGAACCGGGATCTTAAGGGATTCAGGGGACATTGTTTTTCTCAATACGTTCCTGGAGCACTTTCTTTTTGTGAAGGGAGGGTTTGATCTAAGCATAAGCAAGCTGGGAAACAACATCCCCCAGCAGCTCCGGGACGATAAAAGGCCGGCAAAGACATCCTCTGCCGGCCTTGTTCCTTTGTTCTCTCCTGCCGATGTCCTAACGCTTCTGGACCGACAGCAGCTCTACGTCGAAGATGAGCGTTGCGTTCGGACCGATGAGCGGTCCCGCGCCGCGCGGACCGTAAGCCAGGTGCGGCGGGATAAAGAACCGGTACTTCGCGCCCTCCTTCATGAGCTGCACGCCCTCGGTCCAGCCCTTGATCACCTGGTTCAGGGGGAAGGAGAGGGGTCTGCCGCCCTTGTAGGAGCTGTCGAACTCGCTTCCGTTGATGAGCGTGCCCTTGTAGTGCACCGTCACGGTGTCCGTAGCGGCAGGCTGCTTCCCGGTGCCTTCCTTGATGACCGTATACTGCAGCCCGCTGGGCAGGGTCTTGACGCCGACCTTCTTCCCGTTGGCGGCAAGGAACGCCTCGCCCTCCTTCTGGTTCTTCTCCGCGGGATTTTCCGCCGCTCCCGCGACCAGCGGCGCTGCCGAGAACAGCAGGCAGACCAGCATGATCAGATATCGCCTCATATGCTCTCCTTTCGGTCAGGTGAAATGACGCCACGCGTAAAGTACCAGCGTTCTCCACCGTTGTCAATGCCCCGGGTCTGCCTCGGGACCGTGAGGGGTCAGTTTTGATCCTGAAGTTGTTGACACGCTGTCGAATGTGTACTACAGTCTGACGAAAGGCAACCCTTGCGATCCTATGGCACTCAAAGCGACCATATTTAAGGTGGACCTGTCGGCGGGCAAGGGTGAGGCTGTGGTCATGGTAGTAGTTGCGGACCATGTCGGAGATCGACAGGTCCACCTTAAATATGGTCGCTTTGAGTGCCATAGGATCGCA
>JAFNGD010000307.1 GCA_017885365.1 Nitrospirota bacterium | reverse complement strand
ACGAGCTACACGCTCTACCCGAACAACCAGAAGTATATCGTCCACACGGATACGGAAGACCCGGCCGGGGAGAAGCCCCATGTCGAGAAGACCAAGGTGGGCAGCGAGACCATCGACGGACATCCGTGCGACAAATTCAAGGTGGTCATCACCTACAAGAGCGAGAAGCCCCAGGAAGGGTTCATCTGGAACGCCAGGGACCTGGGCGGGATGACCATCAAGAGCGAGGTGGAGAACAAGGACTTCAAGATGACCACGGAGCTCAAGAACATCGTACTCAAGTCCTCGCCGGCGTCGGTCTTCGAGATCCCGGCGGGATACACGCAGGCGAAGGACTTCATGGAGCTCATGATGTCCTCAGGACAGCAGAAGCAGAAATAACGGATGATCACCAATCACGCAAGGAGGAGCCAAATGAAAGCGTTGCTACGAGTACTGGTAGTACTGATGGTCGCGGCGGGCATGGTCTGGATGACCGGCTGCGCGCCGAAGATCTCAGGCGCAGTGAAGGACGATACGACGGTCACGGGCACATCGAAGGAGCTCGCCAAGACAACCTCGGGCGTCGAGCAGTACCAGGGACCGAAGCTCCGGGTCGGCGTCGTGAACTTCCAGAACAAGACCCCTTCCAAGGTCCTGGGCATTGGTGAAGCGGCTGCCGACATCCTCGGCACGATCCTGCAGAAGACGGGCCGGTTCATCGTGATCCCGCAGCAGGACATCGAATCCATCATGCAGCAGCAGCACATGGGCGCGACTGGTGCGATCAATCCCGATACGGCGGCCAAGATGGGGAATATCCTCGGCCTGAACGCCATCGTAACCGGCGCGGTGACCGCCTATTCCGAGGCGGAAGAGGGCCAGGATATGCTGGTCTACAAGACGAAGAAGCAGATCGCCCGGGTGACGGTGGACTACCGCATCGTGGACACGACGACAGGCGTGCAGATGATGGCGGACTCCGGCGCGGGCATCTACGAGAAGAGCACGGGCAAGGCCCTGGGCCTTGGCGGCAAATCGTCTTATGACTCCGACCTCCGCGACGGCGCCCTGCGTGACGCGCTGACCAAGGCCATGGTCAACATGATGAATTCGCTTGAGAGCAGCCCCTGGAAGGGTAAGATCATGAAGATCGCTGGCGATAAGGTCTATATCAACGCCGGCAAGAAGACGGGGCTGAAGGTCGGCGACAAGCTTGATGTCTACAGGGTAGGTGAGGATCTTATCGACCCGGATACGAAGATCAAGCTCGGCACGACGGAAGATAAGGTTGGCCAGGTGCTTGTTCTCCAGAACGACATCGGAGATAAAGGGGATGTGTCTGTTGCGCGCACATCTTCGGGTACGGGATTTAAACAGGGAGATATCGTCAAGTTTGTCGGGAAATAGTTCAAGTAGCGTACGATGCAAGCCCCTTTGGGTCACGCCCAAAGGGGCTTTTTTATCGAAGGGGATATCATTCTGTCATTACCGCAAGAGCGGGAATCCAGTTCATGGTTTGTCATGCCCGCGAAAGCGGGCATCCAGTTCCGGCTAAACAGATGAACGCTGGATTCCCGCCTGCGCGGGAATGACGACAACGGGTCGAAAGAGCTGTGAACCGCATCTGGGGATCATGATAAAGACCATCAGAAATATTCTTGTTCTTGTCGCTATCCTTTCGAGTCTCGCGACCACGGGGTGCACCGGGTTCTTCTTCTACCCCTCCCGGGACGTGCAGGAGAGCCCTGCGGTGAAGCTCTTCCCGCATCGCGACGTGGTGTTCCAGGCGTCGGACGGCATGGTCCTCCACGGCTGGTACTTCCCGGCCGGGAACGCGCGCGGCAGCGTACTGGTGCTGCACGGCAACGCCCAGAACCTGAGCACCCACGTGAACAGCGTGCTGTGGCTGGTGAAGGAAGGCTTCAACCTCTTCATCGTCGACTACCGGGGCTATGGTTTCTCCGGGGGGGAACCGTCCCTTGACGGCGTGCATCGCGACGCCGCGGCCGCTCTCGAGAAGCTGTTCAGCCTGCCGGAGACGGACCCGGACCGCGTCGTGGTCCTGGGCCAGAGCCTCGGCGGGTCAGTAGCCGTGTACACGGTCGTGCAATCCCCGCGCAAAGACCGCATCCGTGCCCTGGTCATCGATAGCGCGTTCTCGAGCTACCGCCGCATCGCACGGGAGAAGTTGGACAGCTTCTGGCTCTCATGGCCGTTCCAGAGCCCGCTGTCCTGGACCGTGTCGGACGCTTACAGCGCGGAGAAGTGGATCGGGAAGGTCGCGCCCGTGCCGGTGCTCATCCTGCATGGCCTCGACGACCCGGTGGTGCCGTCGCATCACGGCAGGATGCTCTTCGAGTCCGCCCGGGAGCCGAAGGGGCTCTGGCTTACGGCGAGGCCCGGGCACGTCCAGTCTTTCGGCGACGACGCAGTGCGGTTGCAGTTGGTCCGTTACCTGGGGGAGGTCCTCGGGCAGCAGGCCGGAGCGGAAAAATAGAAACTTGACAAGACCCGAAAATATTGCTTTAATAGCTCTACGGTAGCTTAAATCGTTCAAGGAGGAGCATATGAAAAGATTGTTCATGGTAGTGGCAGTTATCGCCGTGTCGCTCGCATTCGTCGGTGCCGCCTTCGCCGCCGGACAGTCGCAGACCAACACGGGTTGCGGCCTTGGCAAGTTGCTTTGGCAAAATAATGCCGACAACTCGACTCTTTTCCAGGCGTTCCAGGCGACGACTAATGGGACATTTGGGAGTCAGACCTTCGGCATCACCACCGGCACGTCGGATTGCACGCAGCCGAAGAACTTCGTGAGCAATCAGCAGGTGAACGAGTTCATGCTCGCCAACATGGATAACCTGGCCCGCGACATCGCCCAGGGCCGCGGCGAGACGCTCGATGCCTTCGCCGAGCTTATGGGCATTCC
Organism: Nitrospirota bacterium; assembly: GCA_017885365.1. Next base: position 792 of record JAFNGD010000307.1, on the reverse strand, counting down.
GGCAGAGAAGCGTTCCGAGTTTTATGGCCAGCTCCAGTCCGGTTTCAGCCGCATCTTCACGTCCCCCGGTGTGCAGATGGCAAGCGTGATGGATAATATCGCGACCGTCTCGAAGTAATGCTCGTACGGATCCGGACAGTACGTCCCTATCATCTCACCCAGGCATGCAGAGCGTTCCGCTCTGCATGCTTTTTTATTTTGTTTGCAGTCCTTTGCTGCCTGTTGCCGTCGCTGTCCGTGGCTGAGGACGGGTACCTCGCTGAACTGCAGCGGAAAGCGCAGGCGATGAAGCTCGCGAGCGACCGGACCTGGGAAGTCCTGCTCCACTACAAGCCGTCGGGGAAGGGCGTCAAGAGCCTGGTGGACGATCCCCGGTTCTTCAACGCGCCCACGGGTAGCCGGAACCCGGAGGCCGAGCTTTTCGCCACGCTCGCGTCCTTCTTCCGCACGGACAGGAAGGAGGACGAGGAGCACCCCCAGTGCCGGTTCATCGCGCGGTACACGTGGCTGAACGAACAGCTCGCCTTCGACCCGAGTCGCCTGCCGAAGGCCGCCTGCGCCAAATTCGAGAAGGCTTTGGCCGCCGTAAATCCCCGGTCCGTCGNNNNCGNCGTCNNNGACCGCATGGGAGAGCAGATCGCTCTGATAGGACGTGTTGATGCGGAGCAGGGTGTGGCCGAACATGGATGATGGCAGGTTCAGAAGGGTGTTGGGGAACACGAGCACGACGGACCGGGGATTTACGGCGGCCAAAGCCTTCTCGAATATGGCGCAGGCGGCCTTCGGCAGGCG
>JAFNGD010000306.1 GCA_017885365.1 Nitrospirota bacterium | reverse complement strand
AGGAAAGCCCCATCTCGGCGGCGAACGTTAAGCTCATTTGCGCAAAGTGCGACAAGCCCACCAGCATTGCCCGGAAGGCCCAGGGGGACGGGACCCGGGTCCGCGTGTGCAAGGCCTGTGACGCAACCTTGGAATAAGTAGGTTAGGGAAAACGACCAATGGCTGACAAGAAAGACAAAACAAAAGAAGCAAAGGGCGAGGAGAAGAAAAAGGCTCCGGCGAAAGCTGCGCCGGCAAAGGCCAAGGCTCCCGCCGCAGCAGCAAAGAAGGAGGCGAAGGCGGCCGCGCCTGCAGTACGCGAAAAGGCGCCGACGCCCCGGCTGAAGGACCGGTACAAGACAGACATTGTCCCGGCCCTTATGAAGCAGTTCAGTTACAAGAATCCCATGCAGGTCCCCCGGCTGGTCAAGGTGGTCCTGAACATGGGGATGGGCGAGGCGATCTCGAACGCGAAGGCCCTCGACCATGCCGTCAGCGAAATGGAGCTCATCACGGGACAGCACCCGGTGATCACCCGCGCGAAGAAGTCCATCGCGACGTTCAAGCTCCGGGAGGGGATGCCGATCGGCTGCATGGTCACGCTCCGGAAGGAGCGCATGTTCGAGTTCCTGGACCGGTTCATCAGCGCGGCGTTGCCCCGTATCAGGGACTTCAAGGGCATCCCGAGCAAATCCTTCGACGGCAGGGGGAACTACTCCCTGGGGATCAAGGAACAGGTCATTTTCCCTGAGATCGAGATTGACAAGGTAGACTCGATCCACGGCATGGATATTGTGATCGTCACGACGGCGAAGACCGATGAAGAGGGACGGGCGCTGCTCGGCCATCTCGGCATGCCGTTCAGAAAGTAGCAAAGGCGGAGGCACCATGGCAAAGAAGTCACTGATCGCGAAGGCAAAGCAGGCACCCAAATTCAAGGTGCGGGCATATCACCGTTGTCCGCTGTGCGGCAGGTCCCGCGGATATTTGAGAAAGTTCGACATGTGCCGCATTTGTTTCCGGAACAGGTCGCTCCGGGGCGAGATCCCGGGCGTAGTCAAGGCCAGTTGGTAAGCGAGAGGGGTTTGAACCGATGATGACCGATCCGATCGCGGATATGCTGACGCGCATCCGCAATGGCAGCAAGGCGAAGCTCGAAAAAGTGGACATCCCGTCTTCGAAGTTAAAGCTCGAGATCGCGAAGATCCTGAAGGACGAAGGGTATATCAAGAATCTCAAGATGGTCAAGGACCGCCGTCAGGGCGTCATCCGGGTCTATCTGAAGTATACTGATGACGAGGCCCCGGTTATCCAGGGGATCAAGCGCGTCAGCAAGCCCGGCTGCCGGGTATATGCCGGGAACGATGCGATCCCGAAGGTCCTGGCAGGACTGGGTGTTGCCATCCTGTCCACACCGAAGGGTATCCAGACGGGAAAACAGGCGAAGAAGGACAATGTGGGTGGAGAAGTGCTCTGCCACGTTTGGTAGGCTTCCTGCTAATAAGAATCCGTGTCCTGATACCGAAATGAGGAGCTGTTATGTCGAGGGTTGGCAAGAAACCGATAGAGTTACCGTCCGGCGTTGATGCGAAGATCTCGACCGGAATGATCACCGTCAAGGGACCGCTGGGCGAGATCAGCCAGGCGGTGAATCCCAAGCTGGAGATCAAAAAGGACAGCAACAAGCTTGTGGTCGCCCGCCAGTCGAACCAGAAGATGTACCGCGAGCTCCACGGCCTGACCCGGAACCTGATCGCGAACATGGTGACCGGCGTCAGCAAGGGATTTGAGAGGACACTGGATATTTCCGGCGTCGGTTTCAAGGCGTCCCTGGCAAATAAGACGAACCTCATGTTCACGCTGGGATTCTCCCACCCTGTGCTCTTCCCGCTTCCCAAGGGGATCACGGCTACGGTGGACGCGAAGCAGACCCAGGTCGTGATCAAGGGCATCGACAAGCAGCTGGTCGGCCAGATGGCCGCGAACATCCGGGGGCTGAAGGAGCCGGAGCCGTACAAGGGCAAGGGCATCAAGTACAATACCGAGGTCATTAAGCGCAAGGAAGGCAAGGCCGGCAAGGGCGGCAAGTAGATCAAATCCGGTTCGCGGGCGGTCAGCATGGCCCGCGGTCATAACAGTGGAGAGATAACGTGGCGCAGAGCAAAGAACAATCAAGATTGAGGCGACACCAGCGAATCCGGAAGCGGCTCCAGGGGACGGGCGAAAAGCCGAGGCTGACCGTGTACAAGAGCCTGAACCATATCTATGCCCAGCTCATCGATGATGCTGCAGGAAAGACGATCCTTTCGGCGTCGACCTTGGAAAAGGATATTCGCACGGCTATCAAGCACGGCGGCAACCTCGAAGCGGCGAAGAAGGTCGGAGCGAGCCTGGCTCAGAAGGCGCTGAGCAAGAAGATCACGACGGTCGTGTTCGACCGTGCCGGGTACCGGTATCACGGCTGCATCAAGGCGCTCGCCGATGCGGCTCGGGAGCAGGGCCTGAAGTTCTAACGCGAAACACTGAGTGGAGGCGGCTTTGGCAGAGAGATATCAGAGAGATGCAGAAGACGGCGATGGCCTGAAGGACAAACTGGTTTCGCTGAACCGGGTTGCCAAGGTGGTGAAGGGCGGCAAACGGTTCAATTTCAGCGCGCTGGTGGTCGTGGGCGACGGGAAGGGCAAGGTTGGCGTCGGCAAGGGGAAGGCAGCCGAGGCGCCGGTCGCCATCAAGAAGGCCGTCGAACGCGCGAAGAAGAACATGATTACCGTTGCCTTGAAGGGTGATACGATCCCCCATCAAGTATTTGGCCACTATGGCGCAGGCAAGGTGTTGCTCAAGCCGGCCTCGGAAGGTACAGGGCTGATCGCCGGCGGCGCGAGCCGAGCGGTGCTCGAGGTCGTTGGCGTACGCAATGTGCTCTGCAAGTCATTGGGTTCCAGCAATCCCCATAATGTGGTGAGCGCGACGATCAAGGGGTTGCGCGAGCTCCGGAGCGCCGAAAGCGTCGCTGCTCTCCGGGGGAAAACGGTAGAGGAGCTTGGATAATATGTCGTCAGCCGATGCGAAAAAGATAAAGATCACCCTGGTGAAGAGCGCGATCGCGCGCCCGGGAAAACATAAGGCGATCGTTGCCGGGCTCGGGCTCAGGAAATTGAACGGTTCGGTCATCCGGCCGGACACCCCGGAGATCCGCGGCATGATCAACAAGATCAGCCACCTCGTGCAGGTAGAAAACGCGTAACGTCGTCCCATCCCTATTGGACAGGTCGGATCACTACTATGAGATTAGAAGAACTGAAGCCCTCACAAGGGTCACGAAAAAAATCGAAACGGGTCGGCAGGGGCCCCGGTTCGGGCAGCGGCAAGACCGCGGGCAAGGGCCACAAGGGCCAAAAGGCCCGTTCCGGCGGCGTGAAGGGTCCCGGCTTCGAGGGCGGCCAGATGCCGCTCCAGCGCCGGCTTCCGAAGCGTGGTTTTACCAACATCTTCCGCAAGGAATATGCTGTTGTGAACCTGCGCGACCTGGCGGCCCTGAGCGGCACGATCACTCCTGAAACGATGATGGAGCAGGGGCTGGTGAGGAACCCGAAGGACGGCATCAAGGTCCTTGGTGTCGGTGAGCTCAAATCGGGGCTTATCGTACGCGCCCACAAGTTCAGCAAGAGCGCCATGGACAAGATCCAGGCAGCCGGCGGCAAGGCCGAGGTGATATAACACGTGTTCACCGGCCTTCAGAACATATTCAGGATTCCCGAGCTCAGAAAGCGGATCATCTTTTCCCTGCTCATGCTCGCCGTATACCGGGTGGGCGCACATATCCCGACCCCCGGAGTGCGCGGTGACGCGCTCAGCCAGTACCTCCACCAGGCTGCGTCGGGCCTGATGGGCTTTTTCGACATGTTCTCCGGCGGCGCGCTCTCCAAGGTGACGATCTTCGCCCTGGGGATCATGCCGTACATCACGGCGTCCATCGTCCTCCAGTTGCTGACGGTCGTTATACCACGCCTCCAGGCGCTTGCTAAGGAAGGCGAAGCGGGGCGAAAAAAGATCACCGAGTACACACGCTACGGGACGGTGCTGATCGCGGCGTTCCAATCATTCTGGATGTCGGTGGGCATCGAGAAGATGGGTGACGGCGCTTTCGTGGATTCCGCCGGCTGGTCCTTCCGCATCATGACCATGATCACGCTCACGGCCGGCACGACGTTCATCATGTGGCTCGGCGAGCAGANNATTTCGCTCATCATCTTTGCCGGGATCGTGGCAGGACTCCCGCGTGCGGTAGGGAATACGGTCGGGCTGATGCGCTCCGGCGAGATCCCGTACTACATGGTGGCAGTGATCCTGGGCCTGGTCGTGGCGGTTATAGCCGCGATCATCATCATGGAGCGCGGACAGCGGAAGATCCCGGTTCAGTACGCCCAGCGTATGGTCGGCCGCAAGGTCTACAAGGGCCAGAGCACGCATCTGCCGCTCAAGATCAACTCGGCCGGAGTGATCCCGCCGATCTTCGCATCCTCCATCCTGCTGTTTCCCGCGACGATCGCAGGATTCACCCAGGTCGGCTGGATCCAGGCGATCGCCCAGCAGCTTGCTCCCGGGAAGCTTGTGTACACGACCGTCTATGTGGCCATGATCATATTCTTCGCCTATTTCTATACGGCGATCGTGTTCAATCCGGTCGATATTGCTGATAATCTGAAGAAGTACGGGGGGTTCATCCCCGGCATTCGTCCCGGTAAAAAGACCTCGGATTATCTCTACCGCGTGTTGACCCGGATCACGCTGGGCGGAGCGCTCTACCTGGCGGCGGTGTGCGTGTTGCCGGATATCTTTTATAAGGCATTCAACGTGCCGTTCTATTTTGGAGGGACCTCGCTCCTGATCGTGATCGGTGTTGCGCTTGATACCGTATCCCAGATCGAGTCACATCTCATCCAGCGGCACTATGGCGGGTTCTTGAAGGGCGCTTCCATCAAAGGGAGACGGTAAGGACCGATAGCGGCATGGTCATTCTCAAATCCCTTCAGGAGATCGAGAAAATCCGGAAGGCCGGTTTGGTTGTGGCCGATGTCCTCAGGGAAATCCGGCAACTGGTCAGGCCGGGTATCAGCACCCTGTCGCTGGATGAGTTCGCAGAACAGTTCATCCTCGATGCAGGGGCAAAGCCGGCGTTCAAAGGCTACCGCGGATATCCGAGGACCTTATGTACTTCGGTCAACGAGCAGGTTATCCACGGGATACCGTCGAAGGTTGTTATTCTCAAGGCAGGTGACCTTTTAAGCATCGATGTGGGGGCGGTCGTTGACGGTTTCTACGGTGATGCAGCGGTCACGGTTCCGGTAAGCACCATACGACCGGAGGCCGAACGCCTCATGCGGGTGACGGAAGAAGCGCTGTCCCTCGGGATCGCGGAGGCAAAGCCGGGCAACCGGCTGTACGATATTTCCTCGGCGATCCAGCGACATGTCGAGATGAATGGTTTCTCGGTGGTCCGCGAGTTCGTCGGCCACGGCATCGGAAGGAGCCTGCACGAGGACCCGCAGGTCCCCAATTTCGGTGAACGCGGACGGGGCCCGCGGATTCAAAGCGGCATGGTGCTTGCCATTGAACCGATGGTGAACGCCGGAGGAAGCAAGACGGTCGTACAGGAAGACCAATGGACGGCGGTAACGGCGGATGGAAGCCTTTCCGCGCATTTTGAACACACGATCGCCGTACTGGATGATGGTCCGAAGGTTTTGACGATACGGTAGGATGAAGCATCATATTATTTGGAGGATGATGGCAAAGGAAGATTCCATAGAAGTGCAGGGCACGGTGCTCGAGACGCTTCCGAATGCCATGTTTCGCGTGGAGATGGAGAACGGCCATAAGATCCTGGCCCATATCTCCGGCAAGATGCGGATGCATTTCATCAAGATACTCCCGGGGGACAAGGTGACGGTGGAATTGTCGCCCTATGACCTGACCCGGGGAAGAATAACCTATCGATTCAAATAGTAACGGCTGTGTTCATAGCGGACCGTGATCGCGGGCCGGAAGGGAACAGGATAGAACAATGAAAGTACGCTCTTCAGTAAAAAAGATTTGCACGAAATGCAGGGTCATTCGCC
>JAFNGD010000305.1 GCA_017885365.1 Nitrospirota bacterium | reverse complement strand
AAGGTGCGGGTGCCCGAGGACCAGCCGCGGGTGGACACGGTGACGGAGATCTGGCAGACGGCGAACTGGCATGAGCGCGAGACTTATGACCTCATGGGCATCATCTTCAACGGCCACCCCGACCTTCGCAGGATCCTGCTGCCCGAGGACTGGGTCGGCCATCCGCTCCGGAAGGAATACCCGCTGAAAGGCTATTGATACGACGTCTGGAAAATGCAGTCGTCAGTCGATGGTCAGCAGTCAAGGAAAAGCACAAAAGACTGCCGACTGATGACTGCCGACGGTTATTCTTTTGACCAGTGGTATTTACGGTGAACCTATGTCCTCTACCGATACGGCAGACAAAGAGATCGTCCAGAAGGAAATAACGCTCAACCTGGGGCCGCAGCATCCGGCAACCCACGGCGTGCTGCGTCTGGTGCTCGACCTCCAGGGCGAGAAGATCGTGGGATGCGATCCGCGGCCGGGTTATCTCCACCGCGGCATCGAGAAATGGATGGAGTCCCGGACCTACCACCAGATCATCCCCATCACCGACCGCCTTGAGTACATTACCTGCATGAACAACAACCTCGGCTGGGTCGTTGCGGTCGAGCGACTGGCCGGGATCACTGTCCCGGAACGTGCACAATTCCTCCGGACGATGATGGCTGAACTGACACGGCTTTCGGGGCACCTCGTGTGGCTCGGCACCCATGCGCTCGATATTGGGGCCATGACGGTCTGCATGTACACGCTTCGGGAACGGGAACTGATCCTGGATCTGGCCGAAATGGTCACCGGTGCGCGCCAGACCGTGAGTTGGGTCAGGATCGGCGGTGTGCGGAACGACGTTCCGAGGGATTTCCTCGACAAGTGCCGCGAGTTCACCGAGATATTCCCCAAACGGCTCGAGGAGTACGACACCATGATCCGGGAGAACCGCATCTGGCTCAAGCGGACCAAGGGGATCGGCAAGTTCTCCGCCGAGGATGCCGTGAACTACGGCCTGACCGGCGCCACACTCCGCGGTTCCGGGGTCAATTACGACCTGCGCAAGGTGGAGCCCTACGCGGCCTATGACAAGGTGGAGTTTGATGTTCCGCTCGGCACGGAGGGAGATGTCTACGACCGTTATATCGTGCGCATCAACGAGATGCGCCAGAGCAACCGCATCATCAAACAGTGCCTCGACATGCTGCCGCAGGGACCGGTGATGACCGACGATCCCCGGTACGCCGTGCCTGAGAAGGCCCAGGTCATGCAGAGTATGCAGGCCCTGGCCCACCAGTTCGTGCTGATGAGCAAGTGGGTGAACATGCCGAAAGGCGAGGTCTATGTCGCGACCGAGGCGCCTAAGGGCGAGCTGGGTTTCTATATCGTAAGCGATGGGAGCGGACGGCCGTACCGCGTGAAGATCCGCGCCCCATCGTACGTGCATATCGGCGCGCTGCCCAAAATGGTGACCGGCCACATGGTCGCCGACGTGATCGCCTGCATCGGCACCATCGATATTGTGCTCGGCGAGTGCGATCGTTAAGGACCGTTCCGAATACCCGAGGAGGTAGTTGCCATGGTCAAGGTCAAGGACATCGAGGAATTACCGCTGTTCAAAGGATTGACAGGAGATGAGCTCAAGGCCATCGCGGAGATCATCACCTCCGAGACCTACTCCGCCGGCAAGCCGATCTTCGAGGAGGGCGAGGTGACCTGCCCCTGCATCTACATCATCCAGAAGGGGAAGGTGGACGTGCAGAAGCATAATAAGGACGGCGACACGCTCACCCTGTCGGTGCAGCGGGAGGGGAGCTTTTTCGGCGAACTGTCGTTCATCGACAACAAGCCCCACTCGGCGACGCTCACCACGGCCTCCGAGGAGTCGGTGGTGCTCAAGATCGACCGGAACGATTTCGACAAGTTCGTGCAGCGCTTTCCCAACGCGGGGTTCAAGGTCCTCATGAACGTCGTGCAGGACATCTCCCAGTTGGTGCGCAGGATGAACTCCCAGTACGTCGACATGGCCGGCTACGTGTTCGGCAGGACGAAGAGGTAAACGACGGTATGAGCGACCATCACGAGGAAGCGCATTTCTGCAGGACGGTCGGCGACAAGATCATGTTCAGCGACGCAATCGTCCAGGCCATCAAGAAGGTCCAGCAGCGCTATCCCGACCAGCAGGGCGCGGTGCTCCCGGCGCTCCACATCATCCAGAAGGAATACGGCCACCTGACCTACGAGGCCATGCGGTTCGTCTCGCAGCAGCTGCGGGTGCCGGAATCCGACGTCTTCGGCACGGCGACCTTCTATTCGCTATACCGCTGGAAGAACCCCGGCAGGCACCTGATCCAGATCTGCCACAACCTGTCGTGCTCGCTCATGGGCGCGGAATCGGTGATCAAGCACCTGGAAAGGTCGCTGGGGGTCTGCGAGGGCCAGGTCACGAAGGACGGCAGGTTCTCGTTCATCCGGATGGAGTGCATCGGCCGGTGCGACGGCGCTCCCGCCATGCTCATCGACGATGACTACCACGGCGACCTGACGCCGGCAAAGATCGACGGAATTCTGAAGAAGTACGAGTAGCGGTTTGTCCTCCTGGAAAGGCTAGAGACTTTTCACCGCAGAGGGCGCAGAGGACGCCGAGCAATACATCATCATTGATTCTTGTTCTCCCTCTGCGATCTCCGCGATCTCTGCGGTAAAGCGACAAGGAAGTTCTCTCTATGGAAAAGATGCTGCTCAAACGGGTCGATATCCCGAACTCCACGGATATCGACGTTGTCCTGAAGCACGGCGCTTATTCTACCCTCGCCGAGGCGTTCGGCATGCGGCCGCTTGACGTGGTGAACGAGGTGAAGCGGGCCAATTTGCGCGGCCGCGGCGGCGCGGGCTNNCCCCACGGGCCTCAAGTGGGAGCTCTGCTCGCGCGTGCCCGGGGCGCTCAAGTATCTCCTGTGCAACGCCGACGAGGGCGAGCCGGGGACCTTCAAGGACCGCTTTATCCTGCTGCAGGACCCCCATCTCCTGATCGAAGGCATGATCATCTCCGGTTTTGCCATCGGCGCGGAGCGGGGGTACATCTACCTCCGGTATGAATATCCCACGGCCCTCGGCGTCCTCGAGAAGGCCATCGAGCAGGCCTACGCCAAGGGCTATCTCGGCAAGAACATCCTCGGCAA
>JAFNGD010000304.1 GCA_017885365.1 Nitrospirota bacterium | reverse complement strand
GGATAGTAGATCATCGGCTTGTCGTAGATCGGCAGGAGCTGTTTGCAGACGCCACGCGTGATGGGATAGAGCCGCGTGCCGCTTCCGCCTGCGAGGATGATCCCCTTCATCGCGCTTTCCCCCACTGTTCCATGATCCGCTGCTTCAGCTGCGCGGGCGAGACGGTCGCCGTGCCGACGACGCCGACCACGATCCCCGCGGCGTAGTTCGATATCTTCGCCGCGTCGGCGATCTTCGCCCCCGCCGCCATGGCGAGGGTCAGTGCGCTGATCACNNCGTCCGCCCTTCTCGAAAAGGGTCATGCCCTGCTCGCCGCGGGTGATCAGCACCGCATCGCAGGCGAGCCGCGCGAGCAGGCCCTTCCCCGCCCGCAGCAGGCTCGCGTCGTCCTCGATCTCGACCCGCGCGCCCAGGGAAGCTTCCTTGGTGTTGGGGGTCAGGACCGTGACGCCGCTGTAGATCCCGAAGTGGGTCACCTTGGGGTCCACGGACACGATGATCCCGCGCTTCCGCGCCAGCCGCACGATGTCCCGGACCAGTTCCTTCGTCACGACGCCTTTGCAGTAGTCCGAGATCACGATTGCGTCGAGGCCGTTCCCGGCCCGCTCCCTGATGTGGTCGAAGATCCTGCGGTGCGTCTCCCGGGAGATGCCTTCCCGGGTCTCCCGGTCGAAGCGGACCACCTGCTGATGGTGAGCGATGACGCGGGTCTTGATCGTCGTGGACCGGCCGGGCTCCACGATGAGCCCATCGGTAGGGATCTCCTGCGCATGCAGAAGATGCTGGAGCTGTTTTCCGGCATCGTCGTGGCCGATGACGCCGCAGATGCCGACCTCACCGCCGAGCGCCCGGATGTTGTTCACCACGTTCGCTGCTGCACCGAGGAGCACGGTCTCGCGGGTCACGTTCACCACCGGAACCGGCGCCTCGGGCGATATGCGGGAAACGCTTCCCCAGACGTACTGGTCCATCATCACGTCCCCCACAACAAGGACGCGGGTTTTCGGGAAGCGGTCGATGATCTTCGCGAGCTTTTTTAAATCGCCAGACATGGTCATTGCACGTCGTCTCCCAGTTTCATGTCCGTCAGCGTGGAAACGATGGACCCGATGGTAATCGTGCTTTTCATGAGCACCGGCACCTTCCGGCTGTCGTCCGTAAGCCAGATGAATATTTCGCCCTTGTTCAGGAAGACCCCTTCATATTTGGGATAGGTCCTGATCTTGATGGTGTTGAACTCCCCGACAGGTGTCTTGATCTTCTCCCGGCCCAGGACATGGACCTCAACGGTCCACGTCTTGCCGCTATCATGGACAGTAACGACGATGGGCTTGCCCGTGGTGAACTCTTCGAGTGTCCGGACATAGTACAGCGAGGAGAGCGCGTCCTGGACGTTCCCCGGAACGTCCAGGGTCTCCTGTTTTCCGTCTTCGGTGAACGTGACCTTCTTGTTCCCGTGATCGAAGACCAGTTCCCGTTTCTTTTTCCGTTTGCCGTGGCTCTGGTTCAAACTGTAGGAGCGGCTCATCATGGTCCGGGGATCGAAGACGCTCTGGACCGTATCACGTACCGTATAGAAACTGTCCACTATGCCTATGGTGCGGGCCGTGGAGACGAACCGAAGGACATCCCCGCCGTCATCGGCCTTCTCCTTCTTGACCTCCATGACCGCAGTCCCTGCAGAGAACACGTTGGACCAGCTGATGTTATAGGTAAGCTTTTCTCCGGGATGGAACGGATGATGGACCTTTGTCGTTTGCTGATCTGACCGTTCCGAGGCAAGGCCCGGTCCCGAAACAAAGAGAGAGCTAAGAATGAACGCAAATATCAGGGCCGGTAGCCGCATCCCTCGAAAAAACAAGAATAAAATCCTATCGTTCATCGCCCCTCATAATAGGGGAAAGCCGCCTTTTTGTAAAGTGCTTTTTGCTTATTCAGGCCGCAGCGCCCCGATACCTGCAGGGATTCCTGTTGCGGCCCTTCCGGTTTTATACTATGATTCACACCAGACCGTATGCAGAACGAACGCGAACCATACCGGAACATCCTGATCATCAAGCCCGGCGCTGTGGGAGATCTTCTCCAGATGACGCCCATCCTCCGCGCCCTCAAGAAATATTCGCCCGATGCCAGGATCACGTTCCTCGTGGGGTCCAGGGCCACCGCGGAGCTTTTCAGGAACGACGCCCATGTCAGTGAGACGATCGTCTTCGACCGCACAGGCGCGCACCGTTCCCTCTCCGCGCAAGGCGAGCTCTGGCGCATGCTGCACAGCAGGCGCTACGATCTTGTCCTGAACTTCCAGCGCAGCAATCTGAAAGCATGGTTCCTCGCATCGGCAGCCTTTCCCTGCCGCGTGCTGGTATACCACAAGGCAAAGGGCAGGACCGTCCCTGCCGTGGTGAACTACCTGGAGACCCTGGCTCCCCTCGGCATATCCCCTACGGACATGGCCCTCGAACTCGTTCTTGATGAGCCGTCACGGGCCTACGCACGGGAACTCTTTTCCTCCTACGGCCTGGAGGGAGCTCCCGTCGTCGCGCTGAATCCCGGCGCGACCCACGCGGTGAACCGCTGGCCTGCAGCCCGCTTCGCGGAACTTGCGGACATCATTGCCGGAAAGCTCGCGGGCAAGGTAATCGTCGTCGGCGGCCCTGATGATGTCCCGCTTGCCGAGGAGATCCGTGCGCTGAGCCGCTCCGCGCCCCTTATGCTCGCCGGCAGGACCACCCTGCTCCAACTCGGCGCGGTCCTCGAACAATGCCGTGTCCTGGTGAGCGGAGACACCGGCCCGCTCCACCTGGCAACCTCGGTCGGAACGAAGGTCATCGCCCTCTTCGGCGCCGCTGACCCGGCACGTACCGGCCCGGTCGGGAGCGGCCACCGGGTCATCCAGGCCGCTGGCGTCGCCTGCATGCCCTGCCGGAGCCGCGTCTGCAGCAATCCGGCATATCTGGAATGTATGGCAAAGATCACCGCAGAGAAGGTCGCCGATGCAGTTGCCGCGGTGATGGAACAGGGATGAGCTGACGCTCCGCACGAGTATGATTTGTATCATGGAAGAAAACGAGCAGCTGCGCTAATTTATGCTTGAAACAATATCCCTGATTGGGTAATATGCTGCTCGGCAATATTAACCCGGAAAGGAAGGATCACTATGGCAATCCCCGTTGTAAACATGGATCTCTGCATCGGTTGCGGGCTCTGTTCGGAGCTCTGCCCCAAGGTCTACGAACTGAAGGACGACAAGGCATGGGTGAAGGACCCCAAGGCCTGTGACTCCTGCGACTGCCAGCAGACCGTGGACAGCTGTCCGGTCCAGGCGATCACGATGGAATAGTGATATACTAGTACGAAAGATCTCTCTGTGGAGGACCGTTGCACCAGCGGTCCTCCACTTTTTGCGGGGCATGACGGACATGAATGACAGAACAGTCGCCTATGGCATGCTTCTTCTTTTCGTTTTTCTCGTTGTGCTCGCTGCTTGCGAGTCCCAAGGCGCCAAGCTGTTCTGGAACAACCGCTGCAAGGAATGCCACACCATCGATGGGAAAGGCGGCTCCTCCGGCCCGAACCTGACGTACGTTGGCGGCAAGCGAAGTCGCGAGTATATCGTCCAGCAGATCAAAGACCCTAAGTCCCACAATCCCAACTCCGACATGCCCTCATTCCGCAACGATTTATCGGAGCAGGACATCAATGCTCTCGCTGACTACCTTTCGGGGCTGAAGTAGACTGACAAGCCTGACTTAATCTGTGATTCTCCTTCCGCGATCCGCATTCCGCATAGGGTTTCCTGACATTTGTCTTGACAAAAATGATGGTTTCCTTGATTATTTCCCCGGTACTTTCACCACGGGCCGCTGTGGCGGAATTGGCAGACGCAAGGGACTTAAAATCCCTCGGGGGGCAACTCCCGTACCGGTTCGACCCCGGTCAGCGGCACCAGAATCGGGTAGGAGGCGGGGTCGCC
>JAFNGD010000303.1 GCA_017885365.1 Nitrospirota bacterium | reverse complement strand
CCTTCCTTGCCAAATACTTCCGTATAGCCTTTCTTGTCCAGCATTTTCAGATAATACCGGACCGTCCGCTCGGTGATCTCCACTCCGCGAATCTTCAACTGACGCGAGATCTCACGCGAACCGACCACGGTCGGATGCTTGTCAAGAATAGAGAGGATCGCATGAAGCGTTTTGTTCATGATACGGCTCCTCATACATTCCCTTTTAGAAGCTCCGATGGAATTGTGGTATTGCAGTTAGGCAAAACAAATAACGATTGTTGTGCTTAAAGGTAGAGAAGACAACGCCTGACATTGCGCTGCGGTCTGAGGGCAAGCCTATTCATCGGAGTCTTCCACCTTCTTGGCAAGCGCCGCCGTTTTTACCGGACGCACTTTCCGGTACACCGATAGCGGTGAACTGGCTTTGCCGTCAACCATCAGCAAATCCCGTTCGATCGAAATGCCGAAATGATGTTCATTTGCCTGAAGATACGGCTGAATGAGCTGCCAATCCTCCAGGGTCATCTCGGCAAACTCAGCGCCGTTCAGCTTGTCCTTGCCGATTGTGTGACGGGGATCGCGCACAAAAATCGCGCCGCCGGAAGCGAGCGAAAAAAGGTTCGATCCGGGATAAGGCGCGTGCTGGACGCGAACCGCGCCGCGGTCGTCGAATTCCATGCCGTTCAATACCACGAACCCCCCGCCCTTGTGCGGATCGCCGGCCATGAAGGATTCCGCGAGAAAATCCAGGCAGGTGCCGTTGATGATCACGCGCGGACGGCCTGCCGCGTTAATGAGCGGTCGCCCTGCCGCGTTGCCCATGACATAAACATCGCCGCCCTTGGCGCCGTACATAAACGCCTGTCCCACATCGCCGTGCACCACAAGCGTACCACGCTTGAGTATCTGACCGAGCTGGTCCTGGCCGTTGCCGTGAATCTGGACCTCCATGCCGTCGATCCCGGATGCGAGATAGTCGCCGGAACTGCCATACACATCGATGCGGACGCCGTCGGTCGCAGGCCCGAAGCTGCACCCGGTGAACCGCTGGCCCTTGAGCCCGTACACGATGAACCGTTTCCAGCCCAGCCGAAACGCCCGGGCCAGCAGCAGCGCATCGCAATCATCGCCCTCGGGCTGGAAATCCCGGCTATAGACCACCAGTGTCCCCTCTTCTCGCTTCGGTGCGCCGAGTTGATCGCGCGTGGAGAAGTCCACCCGGTGATATCGGCCTGGGCCGTGGTTTGTTATCGACGGGACCGAGTCAAGAAGCCTGTCTATCCCGTTTTGAAGAAGGTGGAGAATCGCGCTTCTTTTATTGGGACCGCAATCGTATCGGCGGTCCTGCAGGAGCGTAAGCACTTGCAAAGCGGTCTCGAAGCTCCGGTCGTCAACCGCTGCAGCCGTGTATATCTTATCGATCGCCACGCGAATCTGATCAAGGTCCCAGGAAAGGAACTCAGCCGTAAGGTCGCCGAACAACTCATGAGCGGCGGCAGCGGAGAGGCCGTTGGCGATCCTGGCGCTCCATGTGTCCGCGATCGTCGCTGTCCGGTCAGGATTGATCCTCCACTGCCCGGCAGGCGCGCTGATGGGCTTGCCGAACTTGTCGGCGCATGAAAGCGTCGTGTTGCCGCCGGCCTTGTTTACCGTGAAAACAAAAGCGCCGCCATCGGTGTAACTGCCGCCGCGGGCGTTCCAGTATCGGTCCGCCACATGGCGGAATCGCGGGTCTTCCTCGGCAAGGGACTGCAGCGTGGCGTCGATGGCCTGTTTCTCGGAACCGATCAGGCCGATGGAAACGTCCCCCTCCTGGATGGCGAACACCTGCGGTCTGAGCATGGAGGTGTCGGTGATCCCCAGAAGCTGGTATTGTCTCTGGTCCGGATCGCTGCGGGCGATGATGAAGAACCAGGGACCGTCGGGCGATCCGTGCATGTGCTGGGACTGGATGGCCCGGTAGATCTTCTTCTTGCCTGCGGGGAGTGCGTCGAAGTCGATCTCGGTGGTGGGGGCCATCGCCTCGATCACATACTCCAGCGGATATCCGTAGACGCGGGTCAGCAGATCGAACAGAAGGACCGAGACCTCCGTGTCGGTCAGAAATTGCGGCACGAGGTTGCGCTGCCGCAGGTATTCGGTCACGCCGAAGTAGTTGGCAAAGTCGCCGTTATGGACCAGCGCCTCATTCATGCCGATGAACGGATGCGCGCCCGCGGGATGCCAGACCCTGCCCTTGGTGGGATAGCGCTGATGGGCGATCCATATCTTGGCGCGCATGTCGTTGAGCCCGTAATACTTCACGACCTGCTCGGCANNAACCGGCGGTTGATCTGAAAGCTGTTGCGGAAAATGAACTCATCCTCCACCAAGCGACGGTCCGATTTGCCCAACCCATGTTCTTTCGCAAACCGGCTGAGCACGTTGTCCTTGACGCGCACAAAGTATCGCACGATGTCCGGCGGCTTCACCTCCAACCCGACGTCCCGGTGGTCTGCTACGGGTTGTATGCGTGTCTTGTGTTCCACCTGCAGCCAGGGGGTTATTCCATACTTCTCCACTTCCTGCTCGGCAGCCGGATCGATCAGCGCGATCTGAAGGATGTAATCGTTCTTCAGCGTCGCCTCATCCACCCCGAGATCTTCGGGTTCCAGAGAAGCGGCCGCGATCCCGCCGCCCTTGCCGTTGCCCCGGTTGTGCATCTGCATGGACGGCTCGAAGATATGGCGACCCCGCACCGGGACAGTGGCCGCGAATCCGACCACGCCGCAACCACCCTCCTCGGCCGATTTTTCCCGTGCATTCTGAGCGCCGGTCAAAAAGTCGGCGCGGGAAGCGGTGACGATTTCCGGGAACCGCGGATCACGGCCGGCGCCGCTCCACTGATGGGTCATTCTGGTTGCTTTGGATTTCATTATCCTGACTCCACTCGACGGAAATCCGCGCGTTTTTCGTAATCGCGGTGATTCAACAGGTCCGACCGGCCCACGAGCTCACGAACACTTTTCATACCGAACCGGTGGAGAATGTCCTGGAGCTGGAGCGCCCAGGAATGGAAAAGGTTCATGATGCGCTGGGAACCCCAGTCTTCATTGTACATTGCGCTCAACTTGGGATCGGTAGTGGCTATGCCGCGCGGGCATCCCCGTCCGCTCTCGCAGTTTGCGCACCGGATGCACTCCAGCGCCACCATCTCCGCCGTACCCACTACCACGCCGTCGGCGCCCAGGGCGAGCGCCTTGGCGGCGTCCAACGCCGTGCGAATTCCGCCCGAGGCAATCAGCGTGATCTTGTCCCGGATGCCCTCGGCGCTGAGGAACTTGTGCACCTTGGGAATGGCGTACTCGATGGGCAT
>JAFNGD010000302.1 GCA_017885365.1 Nitrospirota bacterium | reverse complement strand
TGTCCACCGTGTAGATGCCCGAGAGGAGGGGCTGGAGAAAAACGAGCCAGCGCGGCTGTTTGGACGAGGCCGGGGCGCCCTTGCCGATGAGGAAGGCGATCTGGTCCGGGTCCAGACGTTCCCGCTTGGCGAACTCGCCCGACGGGCTCGGCCATTTCTTCGACGACAATTATCTGGAACAGTTCGAGCTCACCCACGAGAAGCTCGGCCAGTTCATCATCAGGACCGAATTGGGCGACATCATCCGCGAGGTCCGCAGGAGCCCGTCGGGCGAGTTCGCCAAGCGGGAACGTCTGGACCCGGACCAGATCGCCTTCCTCATCGGCAAGGGCGCCCCGGCCTCGTCCAAACAGCCGCGCTGGCTCGTTTTTCTCCAGCCCCTCCTCTCGGGCATCTACACGGTGGACAATCTCGATTACGTCCTGCGCGACGCCTATCTGTGTGGCGTTGCGGTGGGGCCGGTGGACATCGACCGCCTCATGTACTACACCTTCTTCACGGACAAGGGGCTCACGCTCCACAAGTCCGGCCTCACCGCCCTCAACATGTTCCTGAACGCCCGGCTGTACATGTACACCAATGTCTACTATCATCGGACGACGCGCGCCATCGACCAGCACCTCAAAGAGCTGTTCAAGGACACCATGGCAGCCCTGTTCCCCTACAATCCCGCCGAGAACCTCCGGGCATATCTCGAGCTGACCGACTGGTCGCTCCTCGAGTCGGTTCGGAAGTGGGCGCAGGAAGAGGACACATCCACGGCGGTCCTGGGACGCGAATGGGCGACGATCCTGGCGCGCGAAGTGAAATGGAAGATGGCCTACGATGTCACGCTCTCCATGCGGTACTTCGAGAAGGGGAGGACGCTCATCGACGCGCCGGAGCTGGTGAAGCGCATCCGCAAGCGGCTGCCCGAGAAGATCAAGGACCTGCCCTTCTGCGTGGACATGGCGAGCCAGGACCCCCGCCCCATCAACCCCCTCATGATGGGAGAGCGCCAGATCTACGTGTTCAATCCCACGACGCGGAAAGTGGAGAAAGAGCCCCTCAAGGACTTCTTCGAATACATACCGGCGCGGGTGGTGCAGTGCCGGGTGTTCACCTTGAAACATGACCACGACCTGCTGCTCGCGGACATCGTGGAGCAGGTCCTGGGCATCCAGGAGGACAGCATCAAGACGAACGTGTAGTCCCGGTGTTTCCCGGTCACTTCCCATGGCAGGAACCAAACGAACAATCGCAGCAAAGAAAAAGGCCCCTCGGACACCACGGTCCCGTCCGGAGCGGTCCGGCGTTGCTGCCTCCCGCAAACGCACGGCCCCTGCCGTCATGGGCCTGCACCATGAGGCTGAACGTGCATTCGATGCCCTGGGCGACGCCGTCAGCATCCAGGACCGGAGCTTCCGTATCCTCTACCAGAACAAGGCCCACCAGAAGATGGCCGGGGGGTCCCACCGGGGAAAGATCTGCCATTCCGTCTACGCGCACAGCAAGCACATCTGTCCCGGTTGCCCGATCAGGGAGGCGTTCAAGGACGGCAGGCCCCACATCCTGGTCAAACAGCAGGCGGACGAGCGCGGGGCGCGCGATATCGAGATCACGGCCTCGCTGCTCAAGGATTCCGGCGGGAGCATCATCGGCGGGATCGAGATCGTCCGTGACATCACCGACCAGCGCCGGATCGAGAACGCCCTGCGGGAAGAACGCAACTTCGTCACCACGGTCATTGACACGCTCGATGCCATGGTCCTGGTCCTCGACAGGTCGGGAAAGATCGTCCGCTTCAACCGTGCCTGCGAACGGATCACCGGCTATACGGCCGATGAAGTGAAGGGGAAGAACTCGTGGGACCTCTTTCTGGGGAAGAAAGAGGCCGGATCCGTCAAGGAGGCCTTCCAGGACCTGTCCGCCGCGAAGTTCCCCAACTCCTTCCAGAGCGTCTGGATGACCAAGGACGGCAGCCGACGGCTCATCTCCTGGTCCAATTCAGCGCTTCTCGACTGGGAGGGGAACGTCAAGTTCATCATCCCCACGGGCATCGACATCACCGACCACCATCGGGCGGATGAGGCCCTGGCCGCTGAAAAGGAACAGCTCTCCGTGACCCTCCGGAGCATCGGCGACGGCGTCATTACGACGGACACGGCCTGCAACGTCGTCCTGATGAACAAAGTAGCTGAAGACCTTACGGGCTGGAGCCAGGCCGAGGCCGCGGGGAAGCCCCTTGCGGACGTATTCCGCATCATCGGGGAAAAGAGCCGCCAGACGATCAAGTCACCGGTCGAGAAGGCGCTCAGCCAGGGGACCATCGAGGGGATCGCCAACCATACGGTCTTGGTCTCCCGCCAGGGGACCGAGCGGATCATCTCCGACAGCGCGGCGCCCATCCGGGACGCAAAGGGCGTCATCATCGGGGCGGTCCTCGTGTTCCGTGATATGACGGAGAAGCGGATCATGGAAGGGGAACTGCTCAAGGCGCAGAAGATCGAGTCCCTGGGCGTTCTTGCCGGCGGCATCGCCCATGACTACAACAACCTTCTGACCGCGATCCTGGGCAACATCAACCTCGCCAATGCCCTGCTGAAGAAAGGCGACCCGGCAAGGGCCCAAGGACGCCTCACCGACGCCGAGCGGGCCTCGATGCGTGCCAGGGATCTGACGCGCCAGCTCCTGACCTTTGCCAAGGGGGGGGCGCCGGTAAAGAACATCACCTCGCTCTCCGACCTCATCCGGGAATCGGCAAGCTTTGCTCTCCGGGGCTCGCCGGTCCGCTGTGACTTCTCCCTTCCGAAGGACCTGTGGGCCATCGAGGCCGATGAGGGCCAGATCAGCCAGGTGATGCACAACCTCGTCATCAACGCCCTCCAGTCCCTGCCCGACCAGGGCGGGATGGTCTCTGTGCGGTGCGCGAACGTCACCGTGCCTGCCGACGGGACCCAGTTCCTGCCGGAGGGGAAGTATGTCAAGGTCTCGGTGCAGGATTCGGGCTGCGGCATACCCCCCGAACACCTGCCCAAGATCTTTGATCCCTATTTTACCACCAAGAAAAAAGGCGTCGGGCTCGGATTGGCCACCAGCTATTCCGCGGTCAGACGACACAACGGGCTCATCACCGTCGAGTCGACACCGGGCGCGGGGACCACGTTCCATGTCTATCTGCCGGCGTTCCTGGGAGAGGCCCCGAAGGGCGAGGAGCACAGCGAGGGGGGCTTCGAGGGAACGGGACGGGTGCTGGTGATGGACGACGAGGAACTGGTTCGGACCGCGTCGGCCGAGATGCTCAGGAGCCTGGGCTACACGGTTGAGGTCGCGCGGGACGGCGCCGAGGCGGTCCAGCGGTACCAGTACGCGAGAATGGAGGGGAAGCCCTTCGACGTCGTGATCATGGATGCCACGGTCCCCGGAGGGATGGGCGGCAAGGACGCCGTGAAGGTCTTGCTGAAGGTCGCCCCCCATGCCCGGGCAGTCCTGTCCACGGGCTATGCCAATGATTCCATGCTTGCGAGTCTCCAAGAGCTCGGGTTTGCCGATGTCATCCTGAAGCCCTATACTGCCCAGGACGTTGGAAGGGTGGTAAACAGGGTGAAGAGAAAGCAGAAGGAAAACGCAGACAAGGATGCCCCTTGAGGTACCGCAGATGCGGCAGAGAACGATGAAACTCGCCCCGAAATCATTTGTTCCGGCCGCCCTGGCAGTCGGCCTCCTCGTCTGGGCCGTCAACGCGATCTATGATTCGCTCTCTTACCGGTCAGCGACGCTCTCCGATGCGTTCTTCTCCCCGATGTCGCTCATCGACATCCTTGCCCGCCTGGCCCTTGCCGCGCTGATCGGGACCGCCGTCGTTCTGTACCTCCAGAGGAAGGAGCGCCACCGGACGGCACAGGGCGAGGTGCTGAAACACCTGGCAGCCGTCGAATCGTCCCTGGACGGCATCGCCATCTTCGATGCGGAACACACCTTTCTTTACACGAACGACGCCTTCGCCCGGATCACCGGCTTTCGCAGCCCCGGGGAGCTCGCGGGGAAGTCCTTTTCCGCCATCTACAACGACACTCAGATCTCCTGGATGGAAATGAACGTCGTCCCCGAGCTCAAGAGGTCCGGCAAATGGCACGGCGAGCTTATCGCGACCCGCCAGGACAGGACGGCATTCATTCAGGAGGCGTCCATCACGCGTCTGGAGGACGGCGGCAGTGTTTTCGTCATGCGGGACATCTCGGACCGCAAACGCCGTGAGGATGCGCTCCTGCGTTCGGAGCGGTTCCTGAACAGCATCTTCGACAGCATCCGCGACCCCTTCTGCATCATTGACCGGAACTACACGATCGTCCGGGCCAACGAGGCCTATGCCCAGCTCAAGAACCGCTCCGTGGAGGATCTTATCGACCGGACCTGCTACGCGGCCCTGGAGGGAAAAAGCGAGGTCTGCGACGGGTGCATCATCCGGAAGACGCTCCAGTCGACGGACCCCTGCGCCAAGGAGAAGAAAGTGACGCTCAAGAGCGGCGAGACCCTGTGGATGGAGATCTTCACCTATCCCATCCTTGACGAGGCCGACCAGATCACCCACGTGATCGAGTACACGCGTGACGTGACGGACCGGAAAAAATCGGAGGAGGACCGGCGGAGGCTCATCGAAAGGCTGGAATACCTTTCGCAGATCGACGGCCTGACGGGGCTCCTGAACCGGCGGGCGCTGACCGAGCAGCTCGAGTACGAGATCGACCGGGCGCGCCGGTACGAGGCGGAGCTTGCCGTCATCCTCTGCGATCTGGATAATCTCAAAGAGATCAATGACACCCACGGCCATCTTGCCGGTGACACGACGCTCCAGCTCCTTGCCGCGACCCTGCGCAGCTCGTTGCGGAACGTGGACATCGCCGGCCGATACGGCGGTGACGAGTTCCTGGTGATCATTCCCCAGACCTCGGCCGAGGGCGCCCTGAGCATTGCCGAAAAGATCCGGAGAGCAGCGGAACGGACCGAGGTCCGGCTCGAAGGCGACAAGCGGGTGGCCATCTCCCTCAGCATCGGCGTCGCAGAGCTGGGCCCGCCCCCCGAGGACATGGATGACCTCATCAGCCGCGTCGATGCGGCGCTGTATGCCTCCAAGAACACCGGCAGGAACAAGGTCACCCTGGCGCCGTAGGACGCGCATCGGTCCCTCCTCCCTCTAGGAACTTGTTCCTAGGAACATATTCCCCACACCATAAGAACTTCTCCCTATTCACAAAAACCCTCCTTTGCGGTATCTTTGAATCAGACAAAAAGAGAGTGCAGCAAAAGGAGGGCTTGATATGTTATACAAAGGCGGACATAAGGTGGAAAAGGGGACCTACTGGGATACATCGACGGGCGAACGGGTAGAGGTTGAACAGGCGCAGGTCCTCCCGGGCAACGACCATACGATCTACATCAAGGCGAAGAGCGGGCTGGTGCTTATCGCGGGACCGATTGTCGGGCTGGTCTTTGCGATCTTCCTTCCCTTCATCGGCATTGCGATGACCCTGGGGCAGTTCGGCAGGAAGGTTGCAGACAGCGCCGTCGGACATGCGGCACAGAGCGTCGGCTTCGGGTGGCGGCCCATCGAGGCCTACCTGGCCGGCAGGAAGCGGAAAAAAGAGGCGAGGGAGAGGAAGGAAGAGAAGAAGTAACAGCAGCCAAAATCAGACTACGAGAGGAGCAGGCGGGTCAGAACATCGACCCGCCTGTTTTCGTTGAATATGCATAGAAAAACACGCGGGTGAAACGCGCGTCTCTTGCTCGTCGGACTCGACCCCCTGGTTGTACTACTGGTTACCTTTTTTGTGATGTTTCATTTCTGACTTGATGAACTGTCCGAATTTGCGATCCTTTCTGCGCTTCTCAATGTAGGATAGCTCGTTGTATTCAGATTCTTTCAGCAGCTTCAAATAGCTCTGGTATCTATCCGCATGCAATGTGCCATTTTCAATTGCGTTTAGTAGTGCGCAACCGACCTCCTGAGTATGAGTGCAATTTGCAAACCGGCAGGTTATTGAAAGGCTCCAAATATCTGAGAAGCTTTCCTCGAGCCCTGAGCTAACACCGATATTCCCCAATTCCCTCATTCCAGGTGTGTCGATCACCATCGCCCCATGATCCAGGACGATCAGTTGGCGTTGCGCCGTCGTGTGTCTACCCTTTCCGTCGCTTGCACGGACTGTGTTTGTCTCAAATAGATCACGGCCTATGATATGGTTCAAGAGCGTTGTTTTGCCTACTCCGGAAGACCCAACCAGACAATACGTCTTGCCCGGATCCAGTAATTGTCGCACTTGATCCACTCCAATGCCGGTCACGTTGCTGAGGGGAAGGACTTTGCATTTGATGTTAGCTTGACGCACCTCTGATATTCTTTGTTCCAGTTTCTCTGCGCTGACCAAATCGCTTTTTGTCAAGAGGAGTATCGGTTCAATGTTCCCTTCGTTTACCATAACGAGGTAGCGCTCCAACCTGCGCAGATTGAAATCAAAATCACAGGCTTGCACGATCAAGGCGGAATCTATGTTGACTGCGATCATCTGGTATTCGATTTTCTTACCAGGCGTTTTCCTTTGTAAAAATGATTTCCGTGAGAGAAGGCCATGAATTATAGCAAACGTATCAGCGTTGTGGTACTGGACAAGCGCCCAATCACCTACTGAAGGAAGGTCTATGCTCGAATCAGCGGAGTAAACGAAACTGCCTGCCAGTTCAGCAAAAACTTCGCTGTTTTCATTTCTTACGAGGTAGCTGTCCCTGTGGACAGCGGTCACGCGAGCCACGTTGTAGTCAGATCTCAGCGCTTCCGATCTTTTGTCTTGAAACCAATGATCAAATCCGAGGGCTTTAAGTTCCATTTTAGTTAAGCGGTCTTATCCGCATGCATTGCTGGTTAGCGAGTATATCGTTTATTCAGAGACAACCAGTTCTTATCGGAACGGCTGGAGTTGAGATTATCACAGGTATTTCCGCTATTCAACACTATACATGTCTTGCCGCATCCGATTAATATCATTGCGCTTGTGTCGGGACGAACATCCTTAATGGCATATTGGCCGACAGGTGGCAATGTCTTACAAGGATATTACTCCTGGATCCCCGATAAAGACATTCGGGGATGACGGATTATAAGAATTCAACCTTTAAACCCTTTCACTGCCTCAACGATCGCTTTCGCATTGATCCCTTCATAGTCCAGCAACTCTTCCGGTTTGCCGCTCTTCGGCATGGCCCGGACAGCGAGGCTGTGGACCGGGACCGGGTCTTTTGAAAGGGCGGTCCGGACCGCGTCGGCGATGCCGCCCTCGGCATAATGGTCCTCCACGGTAATGATGAACCCGGTATCCTCGGCTGCCTGCCTAAGTGTCGCCACGTCGACCGGCTTCACGCTGTAGAGGTCGATGACGCGGATGAGGATGCCTTCTTTCTTTAATTCCTCGTATGCCTTGAGCGCTTCGTGGAGCGTGATGCCGGCTGCCACGACAGTCGCCGCATCTTTCCTGCTCGAACGCAGGACCTTGCTCCCGCCGATCCAGAAGGCCTCGTCGTTCCGGTAGAGGATGGGCGTTTCCATCCTGGTCGTGCGGAGGTAGCAGATGCCCTGGTGCTTCGTCATCTCTTCCACGAGCTTCTCCGTGGACACGGCATCGGACGGATAGAGCACCACGCTGCCGAGCACGGCACGGAACAGGGCGATGTCTTCGAGCCCCATCTGGGACGAGCCGTCTTCGCCGATGGACACGCCGGCGTGAGAGCCGCAGAACTTGATGTTCGCGTTCGAGTACTGGCTCATGCGGATCTGGTCTGCGGCCCGGGTGAGGAAGGCCGCGAAGGTCGAGACAAAGGGCACCTTCCTCTGGAGCGCAAGGCCGAGCGCCGCGCCGACCATGTTCTGCTCGGCAATGAACATCTCGAAGAACCGGTCGGGATGGCTGTTCTTGAAGATCTCGGCATAAGTGGAGTTGCTCACCTCGCCGTCCAGTACCACAATGTCCGGATATTGCGGGGCGAGTCGACTGAGCGCCGTGCCGTAGGCATGACGGGTCGCGACCGGCTTGTCGGTTGTGAACGAGACGCGCGCGGCTTGCATGGCCTTGACAGGTGCCGGCTTTGCATCCTGCGGCGGTTCGATCCGTCCCCTGAGGTCCCGGTCAACAGGTCCGAGCTCTTCAAGCGCCCGGGCAAGCTCGTCCTTTTTGAGCGCCTTGCCGTGCCAGCCGTTCTTGTCCTCAATGAATGACACTCCCTTTCCCTTGAGCGTCCTGGCGATGATCATGTATGGCCTGTCGCTCATCTGGGAAGCCTGCTCAAAGGCCGTCACGATCTGCGGAAGGTGATGGCCGTCGATGACGATAGGTTCCCATCCGAAGGCTGCGGCCTTCCTTTTATATATTGAGAGGTCATGGCCGTACATGGTCTCGCCGCGCTGGCCGAGCCTGTTCACGTCCAGGATGCCGACAAGATTACCGAGCTTGTAGTACGCTGCGATCTCCATGGCCTCCCAGACCGAGCCTTCGGCCATCTCGCTGTCGCCGAGCAGCACATAGGTTCGGTACGGGAGCTTGTCGAGATATTTTGCATTCATCGCCATGCCCAGCCCGATGGACAACCCCTGGCCCAGCGACCCGGTTGCCGCCTCGGTATAGCGGAACGCGGGCGTGGGATGGCCCTCCAGGGGACTACCGAACTTCCGGAGGGTGAGGAGTTCCTTTTCCGTCACTTTTCCTGCAGCCGCCCAGATGGCATAAAACAGGGGAGAGGCGTGGCCTTTCGAGAAGATGAGCCGGTCGTTGTTCGGGTGGCGGGGATCGTCCAGATCGAACCGGAACGTGCCCCCGAACAGAAGGCCCGCCATCAGGTCAGCTGCCGACAGGGACGATGTGGGGTGGCCGGAGCCGGCCTCGGTCGTGGAAACAAGACTGTAGTAGCGGATGAGCCTTGCCAGACCTTCAAGGTTGTTCATGAGACCTCCATTGGATAGAGAAGATCAAATCCTGCTGGATTCCCCATCCTGTTATCCTGTCAATGAACTTTTCAAGAGTTTTTGAATCAAGTCGATCAAATACTGCGGCATGATGCCGACCAGGACCATTAATCCAGCCGCCACGGTCACGGCGATCGTGCCGGGAACAGGCAGACGGCGGTCTGCCAGCGGGTCCGGCCCGGCAGGGACCTCGTCCGCACCCAGGAACATCGTCATAACGATCCGCAGATAATAGTAGGCGCTGACACCGGTGTTGATCACCAGCGCCAGGACCGGCACCAGATGCATCGATGCCATGCCTGCGGCCACGAGGGAGAACTTGGCGATGAACCCCGCGAAGAGCGGAATGCCGAGCAGCGAGAGGATGGCAGCGGACAGGACCAGGGCGATCCCGGGCCTGCGCCAGGCAAGTCCCCTGTAGCCGTCCAGGTCATCGGCATCAGCCTCATCTCCCGACAGGAGCGACACGACCCCGAACGCGGCGAGGTTCGTTACGACGGTGAAGAAGACGTAGAGCAGGACCGCCGTCTGCGCCAGGAGGCCACCTGACAGGAACGCCACAAGCAGATAGCCGTTATGGGCTATGGTCGAATAGGCGAGCATGCGTTTGACGCCCTGCTGCCGGAGGGCAAGAAAATTTCCCAGGGTCATCGATGCGATTGCGAGCGCGGCGAACAGGATGAACAGAAAACGGTCGTTCTCGATGACGGGTGGCGGAAAGAGCCGCAAGAGCACGGTGATGACCGCCGCCTTCGAGACCGTTGCCGCGAAGACCGTCACCGGCGCAGGGGCGCCTTCGTAGACGTCCGGAGCCCACACATGAAAGGGGACCAGGCCGAGCTTGAAGCCCAGGCCTGCGATAAGGAGCACCATGCCGAGATAATAGGTCGGCGTCTGCGCGCCGAGGTGCCGGAAGGAGGCGACGGCCGGACCGAACTGCAGGCTTCCGGATCCGGCATACAGAAGAGCGATGCCGAAAAGCAGAACCGCCGAGGAGAAGCCGGAGAGGACCAGATACTTAAAGCCTGCTTCGATGCCGCGCGGGCGGCGGCGAATATAGGCAGCCATGGCAACCAGGGGGATCCCGATGAGCTCGACCCCGAGGACGAGGGAGGCAAAATGGGAGCTGGAGATGAGCACGAGGCCTCCCAGGGTTGCCAGCATCAGGAGGACCGTGAACTCACCTGCAGGCAGGGTCTGTCTCTTGAAGTAGGGGTGCGCAAGAATGATGATGCACAATGCGGCGAAGAGGACCAGGCCGGTCGAGAATGCGGAAACGCCGTCAAGAGCAAGCAGGTCCGTGCAGCGAGCCGGAAGACGGGGCACGACAGCACCGAGTGAGAGCAGAGAGCAGGTCATGGTGAGGCCCGCGATGGAAAGGACCGTTGCCTGGCGGCGTGTTACGGTAATAGCGATCAAGACCATGACCGTGCCGGCGGCAAGGATGACGTGCGGGAGAATGGTCATGAGTTCAAGGCGCGTCGCAGGCATCCCCGGTCATCCTTTCATGCTCGATGCCTCGCGGGCATCCAGCGACCTGTAATGGTGGTAGAAGTTGAGGACCAACGCCAGCCCTACGGCGACCTCGGCGGCTGCCAGGGTCAGGATGAAGATGAACATCACCTGGCCGTCCGCCTGCCCCCAATAAGCGCCCGCAACGATGAACGCCAGGCCGGCGGCATTCAGCATGATCTCCAGGGACATGAGCATGAACACGATGTTCCTGCGGACCAGCACGCCGGCGAGGCCGAGCGAGAACAGGACGGCCGCGAGGATGAGACCGTGTTCCAAGGGCACCGTAGCGATCATTGCAGCACCTCGGAGTTGGGAAGTTGAGAAGGTGCGAAGGTGGG
>JAFNGD010000301.1 GCA_017885365.1 Nitrospirota bacterium | reverse complement strand
TGGAGCAGTTCAGGGAGATCGTGGGAGATTTGGGTGGAAAACAGTGCCGAGCTTGAGTTATCGTAATTTGCTACCCTCGACACGGTCCGCCTCTCCATCTTCCCCAGCTACCTGATCCCAGGTTTCTCGGGAACATCTTCGGGTTTCTCTCGTTCGACCTGCTCTTTTAACGAGCTAATGCCCTCAATAAGACTTATATTGAAGGACCACATTTCACAAAGGAGACTGGGTATCACTATGCAGGAATTCCGACGGGTAAGGGTTGCCATAGATTCTTTGATCGATGAGACAAAAGAGTCGATCAAAAGGAAGTCTCTTTCTGAATCCATGGAGCACCTGGAACAGGCAAGCGGGCTGATCCAGGTGCTGAAGCAGATGTCGACGACCGATCAGGCT
This sequence comes from Nitrospirota bacterium, assembly GCA_017885365.1. The sequence continues at coordinate 6,542 of JAFNGD010000301.1, read as the reverse complement.
GACATTGTTGCCAAACGGGAAACGACTATTGCAAGTTTGACGGATATTGCCGGCAATCTAAAGAAACCTGCGATCAAGAAGATAAGTACGAAGGCGACGTTAGAGCGGGCGGCGACACTGTAGGACCAGCTCTCTGCTGTTCGACTCGATCCTGTTCTTATCTTCATCATGTGCCATAGTTTCACTCATGGAACGATCTGCTCACGCAGGTCTTTTCTTTTTTGCGTCTAAGGTCAGGTCCATAATGTTTGACCCACTCGTTTGTTACTGCTAATCCCGCATTTATGGCCCGTCCCTTGTGTATCGAGTATGCCGGTGCTGTCTATCACATCACCTCCCGGGGGAATGAAAGGAAAGCCGTCTTCAAGAGCGACGAGGACCGCAGTAACTTCATGAACACACGCCAGCAGTCAATCCGCAGCAAGAATCAACCCGATTGTTGATAAACAATCCTCAGTGCCAATACCCCAAAAATACCCCGGCTGAATGTGAAATTATGCTTGCAAAACATTCAGAAACAGAAGGTACTCGCGCCGGTAATATTCGCATTTCAATGCTTGATTATTCCTATAATTACAGGAAGCGCTGGGGTCAGGTCTATAATGTTAGAGTTTGCGTTTTTCACAGAAGCTCTCTGGCTCATAGACGACTCCCTCGAAGCCTCCGACAACCTTCCTTACATGCTGACAGTGAGACACGGGGGCTGATACAGCAGACGCGGCGACACGGGGACGGGGGGACAGGGGATAAGTAAAACAGAAACGGGGGCACTGAGACGCGGAGAGATGGTCGTGAAGGATTTGCTGAAAAGCGGGAAGTGAGTCGGTTACACAAGGTCACCAATTTAAAATAGAGGCAGCGATAAGGTCTTTTGATGAGACGGAAGTGTCCTCCCACCGTCGTTTCAATCCTGAACGTAGGTAGGCTTCATTTCCTTTCCGCCCGAAGCCGCTCGATCTCCTGCAGGAACTCCCGCACCATGACGATCTTTACCCCCGATGCATCCTTGGGAAAGTGCTTTTTATTCTTCGTCACGAGAAGATCCGCATGACCTGCCAGGGCCGCTGACAGGAACTTTTCATCATCCGCATCCGAACACAGCCCTTTCGACGCCGCGGGTCGCACCTTGCGGGCCTTTTCAAATATCAGTTCGAGCAGTTCTTCGCTTGCGTGCGCGGGGACGTCATTATCGAAAAGGTGAATGACGCGGAGATGCTCATCGAACACGTCATGCGTGATAACGAGCTCGAATTCCCCGTCCTGGAACGCACGGATGATCTTTGCGGCCCCGCCGTCCGCATTGAGGAGCCCGGCAAGGAAAATATTGGTATGAATGACCGCTCTCAACGGCCATGCCTCTGCCGCGCGGTCTTGACAGCCGCATCGATCTGTTTTGTGGTGATGCCGGCACGCTTCGCCGGTTTGCGCACGCTCTCGAGGGCCTCGACGAATTTCCTTTCCCAATCGACGGTCTTGTCGGAAACCCGCTTCGGCGTGATGATGATGCGCTTGTTGTCATAGGACATTTCCAAAAGATCACCCTGCTCGATATGGGCCTTCCGCCGGATATCAACGGGGATCGTGACCTGAGCGAACCGTTTTACCTTTACCAGGGACATTGCCGCCTCCTCTCTTAATCTCTTAAAGTAAGATATTACACCATTATCGGTGGGCTGTCAACGGGATCATTCGCCATTCTCGCGGGCCTCCCGCTCTTCCTCTCCAGGGTACTTCAAAAGGCCAGGTCTGGTCTCCCGTTGTTGACTTTTTGATCGCAACGTGGAGGGCAGTCATGTCTTGCCCTGGGAGTTTTGAGGAAGGTCGGTTCTGAAGAGCTGTTTGGAGGGCTGTGGCAGCAGAAATCAGGTCTCTACTGTTTACTGTAGATGCCGGAAGCTGAGTAATAGGTGTCAAACTCGACGCAGTATCGGTCGATGCGACTGTTGAAAAAGGCGTGTCCTCTCAAGTCTTCTTTTTCCTGCCGCGTGCGACCGGCGGACGTGTCCGCTCCTCCGCGGTCTGCTCTTCCCGCCGCCGTTTGGGGTAGATCCTGATGGGTGAACCGTGGAACCCGAAGGCCTGCCGCAGGTTGTTCTCGATGTACCGGATGTAGGAGAAGTGGACCCCATCGGGGTAGTTCACGAACAGCACGAAGGTAGGCGGTTTGATCCCCACCTGGGTGGCGTAGTAGTACTTGACCCGCCTGCTGCGGTACATCGGCGGTTCGTGCCGCGACGTGAGGTTCTCGAACACCCGGTTCAACTCCGCCGTGGGCACGCGCTTCTCCCGCTCGGCAACAATGCGGTCGATCTCGTCGAAGACCTTGGTCACGCGCTGCCGCGTGAGCGCCGAGATGGTCAGGACCGGCGCGTAGTCGACGAACTTCAGCCGTTGTCGGACATCGTCCACGAACTTCTTGTAGCCCTCCTCCTTGTCCTGCACCAGGTCCCACTTGTTCAGGACGAGGATGATGCCTTTGCCCTCTTCGTGGGCGAGGCCGACGACCCGTTCGTCCTGCTCGGTGATGCCTTCCGCGGCGTCGAGCAGCACCAGCGCCACATCGCAGCGCCCCACGCTCTTCATGGCCCGCATGACGCTGTACTTCTCCACGCCCTGGCTGACCCTGCCCCGGCTCCGTATGCCCGCTGTGTCCACGAGGACGTACTCCCGTCCATAGTATTTGTACACGCTGTCGATGGAGTCCCGCGTGGTTCCTGCAACCGAGCTCACGATCATCCGGTCCTCGCCGATGAGCGAGTTCACGAAAGACGATTTGCCCACGTTCGGCCTCCCGATGATGGCGATCCGCGGCGCGACCCGTTCTGTCGCCTCCTCCGGCGCTTCGGACGGCGCGAGCGCCGCCGGCAGGAGCTTTCCCAGCTCATCCATGAGGTCGGAAAAGCCCTGCCCGTGCTGGGCCGAGATAGGGGTCAGCGTGTCCACGCCGAGGCGGAAGAAATCGGGCAGAAGGCCCTCGTGCCGGGCGCCGTCCACCTTGTTGATGGCATAGAGGACGGGCTTGCCCGCTGCTCGCAGGCGCTGGGCCACCTCGAGGTCGGCCGGCAGAAGGCCTTCCTGGCCGTCCATCAGGAAAATGATGATATCGGCCTCTTCGATGGCAAGGGTCGTCTGGTCGCGCATCATCATGTACATGGGGTCCTCGGATTCGGGTTCGAATCCGCCCGTGTCCACGAGATGGAACTGCTTCCCCTCCCACTCCGCGTCGGCGTAGTTGCGGTCCCGCGTCACGCCGGGAAAGTCCTCGACGATGGCGAGGTTCCTGCCGATGATGCGGTTAAAGAGGGTGGACTTGCCGACGTTCGGCCTGCCCACGATGGCGACGACTGGTTTTGGCATAGGTAGCGTGTAATGAGGTTGAGGATAACAAGGTCGAGGACAGACGATAGAGAAGAATCCGGAACTGCCGGTGATCAACTCAACCTCAGCCTGGTTCTCGACTGAAGTAACTGCGCCGCACTATAGCATTAACGCACCTGTTAATTCAATAAAAAACCTTGCGAACCACCGGTAATTGTGATAATTATTACCATTCCTGGACGCCACAACAGCCTTGTGGAGGCCCTGTCACGTCCAGGGAAAGAGGATATCGTCAGTGTGCCCGCTTGACCCCGTTCCGAGCAGCGGGGATTGCGCGGGCACAGTACGTTCAGCGTCCGGAGGCGCCCATGGGGAGATCGGCAGTGCTGGTGGTTATTCTGATGATCCTGGTAATTTCGTCGGACGTGCGTGCCGAATTCTACAAGTGGGTGGACCGGGACGGCCGGGAGTTCATCACGAACGAAAAGGCAAAGATCCCCGCCGAGTATCGTGATGCCGCCAGGCCCGTGGAGGTGCGTGACGACCGGGTAAGCGTCGGGAAAGGTCCCGTCGCCGATAAGAGCAAAACGGCGGCAGTGCCGGAGCACAAGGACAAATACGGAAGGGGAGAACTGTATTGGCGCAAGCGCGCCGAAAACCTGCGCCGTCAGATCCGGGAGCAGGAGGACGAACGCGAGATCCTTGTGAAGCAGGAAAAGAACGACGAGTCCAAGCCGAAAAAACGCTCATCGAGCAGCACCAAGAAGGCCAAGTCGGCACGGGACCAGAAGATGGCCAAGATCGAAAAGAAGATCGCGAAGCTCAAGCGGGAACTCGACGTGGACCTGCCCGAGGAAGCCCGAAGGGCCGATGCTTATCCCGGCTGGATCAGGGAATGATATCCGGCGCCGGGTGCCGGTCATCGGGTTCCGTGGACGGAGCGATCCGCAACGCCTGCGCAGTTCGGAAGGGGAGGCAGGGAACAAGTATCATTGCACGGCATATTCACCACGGACGGTCCATGGTATGAAGAATATTATCATCGCGAAGAGCATCCTCGATGCCATCGAAAAGGGAAGTTCGCTGTTCGGGCGGGGCAGTGTCAAGGTACATTCCGCCGGGTCCTCCGAGGAGGTGCTGGACCTGCACCGACGGATCAAGGCGGACCTTATCATAACGGAGTTCTCCTTTCCGGTCATGGGAGGGGTACGGCTCTGCTCCGCAATCCGCGGGGAACCGGGACTCAAGGACGTTTCCCTCATCATGTACTGCGACGACAATCGGGTATTCCAGGCCGCATGCCGGGATGCGGGCGCCAATGCTGTCATCGCAAAACCCGTGGACCCCTTTGACCTGTTCTCGAAGGTTGCCGAGCTGATCATCATTCCGCAGCGAAAGGACATGCGGGTGCTCCTGCGTGTTTCCGTATCGGACCGTGAACAGAGCGCTCCGTTCATGGCCACGTCGTATAATATCAGCATGTCCGGCATGCTCCTGGAGGCCAACCGCGAATTGAGCCTGGGAGACGGCCTGACGTGCACGTTCAACATCGCCCACGCCGAGGTCACCGCCGGGTGCGTGGTCACACGGGTCGATCAGGCCGCCTCGGGGCGGTTCCGGTACGGCGTCAAGTTCCTGAACCTCGACACCAAGGCGATCGTCATCATCGAGCAGTATGTGAAGAGCCGGTTAAGGGAGTGAGTAATTATTTTCAATGACGTGGAGGTATGTTTGGACGACCGGTACGATCCAAAGAAGGTGGAAGAGCGCTGGCAGCAGCGGTGGGCGGAGAACCGGACCTTCGCCGTGACGGAGGACGCGTCAAAGCCCAAGTACTACTGCCTTGAGATGTTCCCCTATCCCTCGGGCAGGATCCACATGGGCCATGTGCGGAACTATTCGATCGGCGACGTGGTGTCCCGGTACAAGCGGATGCGCGGGTTTAACGTGCTCCATCCCATGGGCTGGGACTCCTTCGGCCTGCCGGCGGAGAATGCCGCCATCAAGCACGGCACCCATCCGTCGAAGTGGACGCTCGAGAACATCGAGTTCATGCGCGATAAGCAGCTGAAGCGCATGGGTCTCTCCTACGACTGGGACCGCGAGGTGGCCACCTGCCTTGAGGAGTATTACCGCTGGAACCAGTGGCTTTTCCTGAAGATGCTCGAGAAGGGACTGGCCTATAAGAAGCTCTCGTACGTGAACTGGTGCCCCTCCTGCAACACCGTGCTCGCCAACGAACAGGTGGAGGAGGGGCTGTGCTGGCGCTGCAGTTCCGTGGTGACGCACCGCGAGCTGGAACAGTGGTTCTTCAAGATCACTGCCTATGCCCAGGAGTTGCTCGATCACTGCGACAAGCTCCCCGGCTGGCCGGAGCGCGTGCTGACCATGCAGCGGAACTGGATCGGGAAGTCCACGGGCGTCGAGGTGGACTTCACGGTGGAGGGGGCTGGCGAGAAGCTTACGATCTTCACCACCCGGCCGGATACGCTGTACGGCGTCACCTTCATGAGCGTTGCTCCCGAGCATCCCCTGGTCGAGAAGCTCATCGCGGGCAAGCCGCAGGCGGAAGCCGTGCGCGCCTTTTGCCAGCGCGTGATGCGCGAGGACAAGGCGGAACGGACGGATGAGAGCCGTGAGAAGGAAGGCATATTCACCGGGGCATTCGCGGTCAATCCGCTGAACAACGAGAAGGTGCCGGTCTGGGTAGGCAACTTCGTGCTTATGGACTACGGCACCGGCGCCATCATGTCGGTCCCGTCCCATGACCAGCGGGACTTCGAGTTCGCGAAGAAGTACGGCCTCCCGATCCACGTGGTGATCCAGAACGCCAAGAAGGACCTCGATGCCGTCACGATGAAACAGGCGTATATCGAAGAGGGGACCATGGTCAATTCGGGCCCCTTCGACGGAACCCCGAATGTTGCGGGCAAGGACAAGGTTGCGGAATATGTCGAGCAGAAAGGCTTCGGCAAACGCACGGTGAACTGGCGGCTCCGCGACTGGGGCATCTCGCGCCAACGATACTGGGGCACGCCGATCCCGATCATCTACTGCGACAAATGCGGGACAGTACCGGTGCCCGAGAAGGACCTGCCGGTCCAGCTGCCCGTGGACGTGGAGTTCACCGGCAAAGGGCGCTCCCCGCTTGCAGAATCGAACGCCTTCCGGGAGACGACTTGCCCGAAATGCGGCGGCGCGGCCCGGCGCGAGACGGACACCAT
>JAFNGD010000300.1 GCA_017885365.1 Nitrospirota bacterium | reverse complement strand
CTGCTCAGCTCCATTTCTCACGATCTCCGGACGCCGCTGTCGGCCATCACTGGGGCGGCGTCGACGCTGCTGCAGCGGGATGTCCTGATCGACACCGACAGCCGGCTGGAGCTGGTACAGACCATCCAGGAGGAAGCGGACCACCTCAACCGGATCATCAAGAACGTGCTTGATATGACGCGGCTGGAGTCGGGCGCCATCACGATCAACAAGGAATGGCAGCCCCTGGAGGAGATCGTGGGGGTCGTTCTCAACCGCCTGGGCGAGCGTCTGAACGATCACCCGGTGACCGTGAAGCTTCCCGGGAACCTGCCGCTCATTCCTTTCGACGGCTTGTTGCTTGAGCAGGTATTGATGAACCTGTTCGACAATGCCATCAAGTACGCGCCAAGGGGAACGCCGCTGGAACTCTCGGCATCCGAAGATTTTTATACGGTGACCGTTGCCCTTGCCGACCGGGGCCCCGGCATCCCCCCGGGCGAAGAAGAGCACATTTTCGAGAAGTTCGTCCGCGGCCGGAGCACGACAGGCGGCGTCGGGCTCGGTCTGGCCATTTGTCGTACGATCATTAACGCCCACGGCGGTAAAATATGGGCGGAGAACCGCGAGGGTGGCGGAGCGGTCTTTCGGTTCACCTTGTCGTCCGCCGGACTGCCGCCTGCGCCGAAGAAGGAAGAAGAATGAATCCAAGCACTAAAACACAAGAACAAAATCACCAATAATCTCGCCTTTCAAAGGTACCATGATCCAAATGTTTGGAAATTCGTATTTGAGTATGAGCGCTTCTTTGATATCTGTTATTTGTCGTTTGGAATTTCTCCTATGAGTGATGAAAAAGAACTTATCCTTCTGATCGAAGACGAGCCGCAAATGCGCCGGTTCCTCCGGATAACGTTGGAGAGCCATGGGTACCGGTTCGTTGAGGCCGGCACGGCGCAGGAAGGGCTGATGCAGGCGTCGATGCGCAATCCCGACGTGGTCCTGCTCGACCTCGGCCTGCCCGACCTCGACGGACTCGAAGTGACCGAGCGGCTCCGGGAGTGGACCCAGACGCCGATCATCGTCATATCGGCGCGGGAACAGGAGCAGGACAAGGTCAAGGCCCTTGATGCCGGTGCGGACGACTATCTGACGAAGCCCTTCAGCGCCGGAGAACTGATGGCCCGGGTCCGCGTTGCCCTGCGCCATGCTCTTCGGCTGCGGTCCGGCCAGAACGAACCGGTATTTGACCACGCAGGTCTGCGCGTGGACCTTGCAGCGCGCCGGGTCTTCGTTCGCGACAACGAGATCCACCTGACGCCCATCGAATACAAGCTGCTTACGGCATTGATCCGGCATGCCGGAAAGGTCGTGACCCACCGCCAGCTCCTGCTGGAGGTCTGGGGCCCGGGCCAGGTGANNCGGCTACCGTCTCAATGCGGACGAAGAATAAGGAGAACCGGATATGGAACCGGTACAGCGGTCCCTGGGGAAGCGGCTGAAGAAGGCGGTCCTCGGGGGGAAGCATGACATCCACGATACCTCGATCTTCCACAAGCTCTCGCTGATCGCGTTCTTCGCCTGGATCGGCCTGGGCGCTGACGGGCTGTCGTCGTCCTGCTACGGTCCCGAGGAGGCGTTCATCGCCCTGCAGGGCCATACCCACCTGAGTGTCTTCATCGCGCTCATGACAGCTGCCACGATCTTCATCATCGCCGCCAGCTACTCCCAGATCATCGAACTGTTCCCTACCGGCGGAGGCGGGTACCTCGTCGCGAGCAAGCTGCTCTCCCCGGCGGCGGGCATGGTGTCCGGGTCGGCGCTCCTGATCGACTACGTGCTCACCATCACGATCTCCGTAGCGAGCGGGGCGGACGCGCTGTTCAGTTTCCTGCCGGCGGCCTGGATGCCCTACAAGCTCTCCTTCGCGATATTCGGGGTGGTGGCGCTCACGGTCATGAACATGCGCGGCGTCAAGGAGGCCGTCCTGCCCCTGGTGCCTGTCTTCCTCACCTTCGTCATCACCCATGCGTTCATTATCGGCTATGCCATCGTCGTGAATGCCGGGAAGTTCGGCGAGGTCGTGAGCGCGACCCGGACCGACGTGGCGAGGACGCAGGCGGAACTCGGTCTTGGGGGCATGATCTTCCTCCTGCTGCGGGCGTACAGTATGGGGGCCGGCACCTACACCGGGATCGAGGCGGTGAGCAACGGCCTGCCTATCCTGCGCGAACCGAAAGTGAAGACCGGCAAGCGTACTATGCGGTATATGGCCGGCTCGCTCGCGGTGGTCGTGATGGGGCTGATGGTCGCCTATGTCCTGTACAAGGTCTCGCCGGTCGAGGGGAAGACCCTGAATGCCGTGCTGTTCGACCGGATGACCCATGATTGGGGCAAGGCCGGGGTCGCCTTTGTTCTCATCACCCTGCTGTCGGAAGCCGTCCTCCTGTTCGTTGCCGCGCAGACCGGTTTTCTTGACGGGCCCCGCGTGTTGTCGAACATGGCGCTCGACCGGTGGTTCCCGACCAAGTTCGCCATGC
>JAFNGD010000299.1 GCA_017885365.1 Nitrospirota bacterium | reverse complement strand
GGAATGCGCTTGCTCCTGGATTCAGTTGTTACAGCTGCTTCATCAGGTTGGCCATCTCGATGGCCGAGAGGGCGGCGTCCCATCCCTTGTTGCCGCTCTTCGTACCGGCCCGCTCGACGGCCTGCTCGATCGTGTCGGTGGTCAGCACGCCGAAGACGACGGGAAGACCCGTTTCCATCGAGACCGCGGCAACGCCCTTGCTCACCTCGGCGCTCACATACTCGAAATGCGGAGTAGCTCCGCGGATGACTGCGCCGAGACAGATGACAGCGCTGTACTTTTTCGACCGGGCCAGCTGCTGTGCGACGAGGGGGATCTCGTAAGCGCCCGGCACCCGTACCACCTCGATGTCCGCGTCGGACGCGCCGTGCCTCAGCAAGGCGTCGACCGCGCCATCGAGCAGGCGAGCGGTGATGAAATCATTGAACCGCGACGCCACGATCCCGAACTTGAACCCTTTCGCGCTCAGATCTCCCTGGATGACTTTAGGCATGACAACCTCCACATTTTATACAAACACGTGCATAATGCAAAACAAGACGACATATCATTTCAGTTTAAACTTTCTCTAACATGTGGCCCATCTTGCTCTTCTTGATCTTGAGGTACTGGAGGTTCTTCGGGTGCGGATGCATCTCGATGGCCACCCGCTCCACCACCGTCAGGCCGTAGCCCTCAAGGCCGACGATCTTCTTGGGATTGTTCGTCAGGAGGCGGAGCTTGCGGACGCCGAGGTCGCGAAGGATCTGGGCTCCGACACCGTAATCCCGGAGGTCCGCCTTGAAGCCCAGGGCAAGGTTGGCCTCCACGGTGTCCTTGCCCTTGTCCTGGAGCTCGTAGGCCTTGAGCTTGCCCTCCAGTCCGATCCCTCGGCCTTCCTGGCGCATATAGAGGATGATTCCCTTGCCTTCCTCGGAGATCATCTGCATGGCGTTGTGGAGCTGCTCGCCGCAGTCGCAGCGGAGCGAACCGAACACGTCGCCGGTAAGGCACTCGGAATGGACCCGGACCATGACCGCGTCGTCGGGCTTGATATCGCCCTTCACCAGCGCGACATGGCTTTGGCGGTCGATGTCGTTGGCATAGAGGATCGCCGTGAACTCGTCGCCGTAGGTAGTGGGAAGCTTGGTGACCGCTACTCGGCGGACGAGGGACTCCTTCTTCATCCGGTAGGCGATCAGGTCCTTCACGGTGACGATCTTCATGTGGTGCTTTTTGGAGAACTCGATGAGCTGCGGGACGCGTGCCATGGTCCCGTCATCGTTCATGATCTCGCAGATGACCCCCGCAGGATTGAGACCGGCGAGCCTCGCCAGGTCCACGGAACCCTCAGTCTGGCCCGCGCGTTGCAGCACGCCTCCCGGCCGGGCCCGGAGGGGGAACACATGGCCGGGGCGGGCAAGGTCCTCGGAGCCCATCTTGGGGTTGATGGCCGCCTTGATGGTCGTGGCGCGGTCCGCGGCGGAAATGCCCGTGGTCACGCCTTTCTTCGCCTCAATGGAGATGGTGAAGGCCGTCCCGAAGGACGAGGTATTGTCCGTGGTCATCATGGGGAGCTGAAGGTGCTCGACGCGCTCCGGCGTGAGCGAGAGGCAGATGAGCCCCCGTCCGTGCATGGCCATGAAATTGATGGCCTCCGGCGTGACCTTCTCGGCCGCCATGGTCAGATCACCCTCGTTCTCCCGGTCCTCGTCGTCGACGAGGATGACCATCTTCCCTTGTTTGATGTCCTCGATGGCCTCTTCGATGGTATTGAACTTCATGGAATAATCACCTCGTGTTCTCTCGTTCCGCGTTCCGTACCCGCCGCTTCGCGCGACCGCATCAGGCGAACCCGCTCTTTTTTAGGACATCCAGGCTCACGCCCCCCTCCACCCGTCCGGCGAGGAGGCGTTCGACGTACTTGCCGATGATGTCGGATTCCAGATTCACGCTGTCGCCGGCTTTTTTGAAGCCCAGCGTCGTGAGCTTCGCGGTGTGCGGGATCATGGCGATGGCAAAACCCAGTTTATCCAAGTCGGCCACGGTCAGGCTGATGCCGTCAATGGCGATGGAGCCCTTCTTGATCACGTAGCGGAGAACCGACTCGTGCGCGTCGATGAAGATGCGCCAGCCGTTCCCCTCTTCCCGCTTCTCGCGGATGCGTCCCACGGCATCCACATGTCCGGTCACCAGGTGCCCGCCGATCCGCGCGGAAAGCTGCAGCGCCCGCTCCAGGTTCACCCGGGCGCCCACCTTCAGGTCGCCGAGGTTCGTGACCTTCAGGGTCTCCACGGCAACGTCGGCGGAGAACTCGGTCTGGTGCATTTCGACGACCGTGAGGCAGACGCCGTTGACGCAGATGCTGTCGCCGAGCACGGTCCCTTCCAGCACCTTCGCGGCGGACAGGGTAAGACGGGCCGCACCAGCCTCGCGCCGGAGCGCCTTTACCGTACCCTGCTCTTCAATGATCCCCGTGAACATGCGGTCTCGCGTTTATTTGAGCAATGGCAGGAGCACGATCTCGATCCTGCGGTTCTTTGCCTTGCCTTCGTCCGTATCGTTCGGCGCGACAGGCTGATACTCGGAATACCCCGTCGCGGATAGCAGTTTCGGGTCCAGTCCGCCTTGCTCCTGGAGATACCGGACGACCTGCGTGGCCCGGGCCACCGAGAGTTCCCAGTTCGTGGGGTACATGGATTTACCCGAGCTGAAGATCTTGACGTTGTCGGTGTGGCCCTCCACCTGGATCCGCTTGTCCTTGACGTCCTTCAAGATCGCGATGACCTTGTCCAGCACCTTTTTGCCTTCCTTGCGCACATCAGCGCTTGCCGAAGGGAAAAGGATCTTGTCCACCATGGTCACGGTGAGCCGGTCCTTCATCTCCTTCAGCTGTATCTCGCCGTCCTGGATCTCCCTCTCGAGCTTCTTCTGGAGGACCTGATAGGTCTGGGTCGCCTTCTCGAGCTGCTCGGCCTGCTCCGCTTTTGATGAAAGCTCGTTTATCGTTCCCTGAAGGCCTTGCTTTTCCTTCTGGAGCAGGTCCTTGTCCTTCCTGAGCGTGTCGTTCTCCGTGGTCAGGTTCATCACCTGGTTCTTGTAGGCATTTGCCTGCACCGTGGTCTCGTCACGCTGTTTCGCGCAGTCGGCAAGGTCGTTCACGATCTTGGTGTGCTCGGCAGTCGGCACTCCGCAGGCCGACAGCAGGAATAACAGGGAAAATAATGGAAAAACCAGCGATTTTCTCATGACAGGCTCCTTGATGAACGCGATGGGGCGGGGCTGATTTTTTGCACGGTTATAATAACGGGAGGATGATTTAATGTCAAGAATATTTCTGGTAAATAGCGGGGTTACGGCATCAGGACAGGTCATTCTTTCTCGAAACAGGGGATGCAGACGATCTTGCCTCCCTTCACCCGCCCGCGCGACTCCATGAACCGTTCACCGCACTGGGCGCAGCGCACAGAAGCGCGTATTTTGGCCTGCGACGGGGGCAGCGTGGTGACGGGTTCGATGTCCAGGAACTCCCTGTCATCAGCCCTGAGGATCGCGGCGGTCTTCTCCCTCTTGAACTCCTCCAGCTCCCGGATGACATCCTCTCCTGCGTCCTGCCGCTTCTTGAGCTCGGGGTACCGCGCATCGTTCTCGAAGCCCCGGTAGTTCTCGGAAATGCGCACCCCTTTGCCTGTCGCGCGGTTGAAGAAAGTATAGACGTGTTTGCCGTAATCGCGGAAGATCAGGTTCCCCTTCCCCAACGTAGCGCCGGTAATGAACTGTATCGCGTCCACGGCGCAGGAGTCGTTCTCAACGACGGCGACCAGTTCCTCATCGTGCGGCCGGTCGGTCTTGAGCTCCCTGAGCGCGGCCTTCGCAACGCGGTACCCCAAGGTCAAGCCGGGGCAGAGATGGCCGTGGAACTGGACGGCATCGCGGAGCTCAGGATCGAATTGGTCGGTCATGGGAACACCTCCAATAACTTTGTAACCACGGATGAACACGGTAACGGCAAAGCCTTTCACCGCAGAGAAGGCAGAGAGCGCAGAGCGCAGAGGATAGACGGAAATCTGATTTGCCTGTAATTCACAACAAGCCGTTTTCTTCAATTCTCCGCGTATTCCGCGATCTCTGCGGTAAAACTCCTATTTTCTCAGTACGAGCTTCGCCGCAAGGATGGCCCTGGCGCGCTTCAAGTGGCTTTGCACCGATGCACTGTCGTCTATGGCGAGATGGATCTCCCGGGCGATCTCCTCTTCGCCCGCGGCGCTCGCTTTTTCCGCCCACTCGCGGTAGCTTGCTACATGGGAATCATCGTGCTCGATCCAGTGTTCGAGCATCATCTGCAGTTTCCGCAGATCTTCGGTCCCCTCGACCGCGTGCTCATGGTCGTGGCCCTGTCCGTGGCTGTGTGAATGTCCTTTGTGCATGTCGTCCTCTCTTCCTCCGTTCACGTGGTAGTGGCCAAAGTGGCCGTGCCGATGCACATGCGCCTGGCCGCCGTGGGTGTGCGCGTGCTCATGGATCAGGTTGACCGAAAGCAGGAGATCGTCGTTCCTGATGATCTCGTCAATGGCCCCGTCGGCCGCCAAGGTGTGGTCCTCGGAAAAGACGACGGCCCGTTCCGCGATGTCACCGGCGATAGCAAGGTCGTGGGTGGCCGCGATGATGGTCTTGCCCTTTTGATGCAGGCCGTGAAGCAGCTCGATGAGCCACACCTGCGTCCGCGGATCGAGACCGTTCGTCGGCTCGTCCATGAGGAGGACGTCGGGGTCCGTGGCCAGGCTCGAGGCGATGGCTACCTTCTTCTTCTGTCCGTCCGAGAGCGTATGGGGGGCGCGGTCGCGCAGGTCCTGTATCCGCAGGGATTCGAGCTGTTCGTCCACGATCTCCTTCACCCGATCCCGCTGAAAGCCGAGCTGGAGCGGGCCAAAGGCCACGTCATCCCAGACGGTGGAGGAGAAAAGCTGTACGTCGGGGTTTTGGAACACGAAGGCGACCTTTTTCCGGAAGTCCCTCGAGAACGCCCGGTCCTCCATGGCATGCTCCGACAGCACCGTCCCGAAGGCCCGGACCTCGCCCTGCTGGGCGAACACCAGGCCGTTCAGCAGGGACAGCAGGGTGGACTTGCCGGTGCCGTTGGCCCCGAGGA
>JAFNGD010000298.1 GCA_017885365.1 Nitrospirota bacterium | reverse complement strand
GACGGGACCGCCTACAACACCTGGTAGACCATCACTTCTCGATTAATTCGTAACTGCTCGGGACTATCTGCAGCCACAAACGGCTTCGCCGCACAGGCAAAGCGTTTTATGGAATAGGGCAAAACAAGTCTTGGGTTTTAAACCGCATTCCTCCGGGTGTCGCGAAGAACAATCCCACCCGTTTTCCCTCCCGAGGATAAAGCCCCCTCTCCCTTTGTCCCTCTCCCTCCAGGGGAGAGGGGAAGGGTGAGGGGGAGTCTCTGTATCGGGCAGGGGTGAGGGTGCTGTGTGTTATCGTGACCCGTGGTTATAAGATCTTGAACTTAGTAGTTATGTTTTTTCAAGGCATTTCGTGGAAAAAAAACTTGCAAGCCCTAGGTAAAATCAGTATTATAACGGCGTGAAAAAGCTGAAGAATTTCCTGAAGAAAAACTTCATCACCGGCCTTCTTGTGTTGGTTCCCCTCGGCGTAACCATCATCGTGCTCAAGGGCCTGCTCGGGTGGATCGACAACATCCTGGGGGACATCCCCGGGGACGTGATCGGACTCCGTTTCCCGGGTCTCGGCATCATCACCCTGATTCTGTTCATCCTCGTCGTCGGCATTATCTCCGCCAACTATTTCGGGAACCGGATCGTCCGCTTCTGGGAGGAGCTCATGCAGAAGGTCCCCCTCGTGCGCGGAGTGTATTCCACGGTCAAACAGGTGATGGAGACGTTCTCCGTCAAACATAACTTCCACGGCGTGGCGCTCGTGGAGTACCCGCGCAAGGGATGCTACAGCATCGGGTTCGTGACGGGCGATTTCTCCGGGGGATCCGTGGGGCTCGCAGGGAGGTACGAGACGGTCTTCGTGCCGACGACCCCCAACCCCACGGCGGGATTCCTCCTCATGCTCCCGGAGGCTGAAGTGCACCATCTCGACATGACGGTGGAGCAGGGCATGAAGTTCATCATCTCCCTCGGCCTCGTATCGCTCTCCGAACGGGAAGCCCTGAAATTGAAGCAAAAGGGCGCCAAGGGCGGCTCTGCATGAGACCCACGGTGATCATCCTCGCGGCGGGCCTGGGAACGCGCATGCGGTCAGCCCTGCCCAAGGCCCTCCATCTGCTTGCCGGCAAGGCGCTCATCCGGCATGTGCTGGACGCGGCCAGGCTGCTCGGTCCGGGGAAGACCGCGGTCGTATTGGGACACCAGGCCGACCGCGTCCGGGAGGTCATAGACGGCTACGACGTCGAGATCGTCCTTCAGGCGGAACAGCTCGGCACCGGCCACGCCGTGCGGCAGGCCGCTGATATCATCGCCGCAGCGGAGGGACCGGTCGTCGTGCTGTGCGCCGACACGCCGCTCCTTACGGCAGGAACGCTGATCTCCCTGATCGAGGCACATTCCCGGATAAAGGCCGCGGTCACGGTGATGACCGCGATGGCCGAGGACCCTGCGGGGTACGGGCGGGTGGTGCGCGGGAGGTCCGGCGTCATGCGGATCGTGGAGGAGAAGGACGCCACGGCGGCGCAGAAGAGGATTGGGGAAGTGAACACCGGCATCTACTGCTTCGAAAAGAAGTTCCTGCTGTCGGCGCTCGGCGGCATCAAGAACAGGAACGCCCAGGGCGAGTACTATCTTCCCGATACGATTGCCCTTGCGCGGAAGAAGAAGCTGAAGGTCGCCGCGGTGCTGTGCCCGGACCCCGACGAGGCCATGGGCATCAATACGCGCTTCGACCTGAGCCAGGCGGAGATGGTCCTGCAGGCCAGGACGAATCTTCGCTGGATGCTGGAAGGCGTCACCCTGCCGGACCCGGCCACGGTCTTTATCGGCACTGACGTGGTCATCGGCAGGGACTCCATCGTGTACCCCAACGTGCGGCTGGAGGGGAAGACGACACTGGGCGAAGGTTGTACCGTGTATCCCGGGTCCCGCATCGTTGACAGCACGCTCGGAAGCGGCGTTGCGATCAAGGACTGCTGTGTCATCGAGGACAGCAGGATCGAGGACAGGGCCTCCGTGGGCCCCTTCGCCCATCTCCGGCCCGGCACGGTCCTCGGCGCGGGCTCGCGCATCGGCAATTTCGTCGAGGTCAAAAAGTCCGTCATCGGCGAAGGGAGCAAGGCGAACCACCTGGCCTATTTGGGCGATGCCACCATCGGGCGGGACGTGAACATCGGCGCCGGGGTGATCACCTGCAATTATGACGGGTACAAGAAGCACCAGACCGTCATCGAGGACGGCGTGTTCGTGGGAAGCGACGCGCAGCTCGTCGCGCCGGTCCGGATCGGCAGGGACGCGCTCGTGGCCGCCGGCGCCACGGTGACCCGCGACGTGCCGGCGGAGGCGCTCGTCATCAGCCGCGTGCCCCAGGAGGTCCGCGAAGGTGTGGCAGGCCGCCGGAAGAAGATGAAACAGAAGAAAAAAGAGGAAGAGAACAAGTAATTGCCACGAAGACACGAAGTCGCGAAGATTATCTTAAGTTTCTTGGTTGCTTTGCGGCAATGACCATACGGGAGAATATCGTATCATGTGCGGCATCATCGGCTATATCGGCAATGAATCTGCCGTCCCTATCCTGATCGAAGGGCTGAAGAAGCTCGAGTACCGCGGCTATGACTCGTCAGGTATTGCCGTATTGCAGAACGGCAGGCTCGAGCTCCGCAGGGCGGTGGGCAAGCTCCAGAACCTCGAATCGGTCCTCCGGAGCGACACCCTGACGGGGACCATGGGGATCGGCCACGTGCGCTGGGCCACCCACGGAAGGCCGTCGGAGGAGAACGCCCATCCCCACCGGGCGGGCAGCGTCGTGGTGGTCCATAACGGCATCATCGAGAACTACGCGGCCCTCAAGAAGGACCTCATGGCCCGGGGGCGTGTGTTCCTGTCCGAGACCGACACCGAGGTCATCGCCCACCTGATCGACAGCATCGCCGCGACAGGGACGGGCCTCGAGGAGGCGGTGCGGGAAGCGGCGCGTCATCTGGAAGGCGCCTATGCCGTCGCCGTCATCGATGAGCGGACACCGGACATCGTTGTCGGTGCCCGGAAGGGAAGCCCGCTTGTGGTGGGGCTCGGCCAGGGAGAGTTCTTCCTGGCATCGGACATCCCGGCGATCCTCCACCGCACGCGCGATGTGCTGTTCCTCAACGACGACGAGATGGCGGTCCTGTCCGCGGAAGGGGTCCGCATCACCGACCTCAAGGGCAACGAGGTCTCCCGCGAGGTCACCCGCGTGCTCTGGAACCCGGTCATGGCCGAGAAGGGCGGCTACCGCCACTTCATGCTGAAGGAGATCCACGAACAGCCGCGCGCCATCATGGACACGATCCGCGGGAGGATCTCGCAGGACACGGGCGTCATCCATCTCGAAGAGATCGGCATCGCCCGGGAGCGCTTCACCACCATCAAGAAGATATTCATCGTTGCGTGCGGAACGTCCTGGCACGCCGGGCTGGTGGGGAAGTTCATCATCGAGGAGATGGCGGCCATCCCCACGGAAGTTGACATCGCGTCGGAGTTCCGGTACCGCAAGCCGCTGGTGAACGGCGACACGCTCTTGATCGCCATCACCCAATCGGGCGAGACCGCCGACACGCTGGCGGCCATGCGCGAGGCGAAAGCGCGCGGCGCTACGGTGGTAACCATCTGCAATGTGGTCGGCTCCACGGCGAGCCGCGATGCCGACGGCGTGGTCTATACCCATGCCGGGCCGGAGATCGGCGTTGCATCGACCAAGGCCTTCACCGCACAGCTCACGGCGCTCTATCTCTTCGGGCTGTTCCTCGGCAGTGTGCGAGGCGTGCTGTCGCCTGACGATATCCGGAAATGGCTGGCGGACCTCGTGCATGTGCCAACGCTGGTGGAGCAGTGCCTCGAGCAGAACGACGCCATTGAGCGGGTCGCCCGGCACTATTTTCAGGCCGCTGATTTCCTGTACCTGGGGCGGGGGCCGAACTATCCCGTCGCCCTGGAAGGTGCGCTGAAGCTGAAGGAGATCTCCTACATCCACGCGGAGGGCTATCCTGCAGGCGAGATGAAACACGGGCCGATCGCGCTCATCGATGAGAACATGCCGGTAGTCGTCCTTGCCGGCAGGAACAACGTCTATGAGAAGATCCTGGCGAACATCCAGGAGGTGAAGGCCCGGAGCGGCATCGTCATCGCCATTGCGAATGACGGCGATCCAGAGATCGCGAAGCTGGCCGACCATGTCATTACCGTGCCGGGGACCAGCCCGCTCTTGCAGCCCATCGTCATGTCCATCCCGCTCCAGCTCCTCGCGTACCACATCGCCGTGCTCCGGGGCGCCGACGTGGACCAGCCCCGGAATCTGGCAAAGAGCGTGACGGTGGAATAAAGGCAGGAGTCAGAAGTCAGGAGACAGGAGTCAGGAGGGGAAAAAATTTCTCCTGGATTCTGGGTACTGGCTGCTGGCTCCTTCGAAGTATTATGGACTATCTCAACGACCTCAACCCTCCCCAGCGCGAAGCGGTCTTGCACGGCGACGGGCCGCTCCTGATCCTTGCCGGCGCAGGCAGCGGAAAGACGCGTGTGATCACCTGCCGCATCGCGCACCTGATCAGGGAGCGGGACGTCCATCCGGGGAACATCCTGGCGGTGACGTTCACGAACAAGGCGGCCACGGAGATGCGCGAGCGGCTGGAACGCCTTCTCGCCATGCCGCTCCGGGGGCTCTGGATCAGCACGTTCCACGCGGCCTGCGTCCGGGTACTCCGTCAGTACATCGACCGCCTGGGATACAAGCGGCAGTTCGTGATCTACGACGAAACGGACCGTTCGTCGCTGATCAAGACCTGCATGCAGGACCTGCGTATCGACGATAAGCATTATCAGCCGCGCGCGGTCATCGCGCGCATCAGCGCTCTCAAGAACAACCTGACGGACCCCGAGCAGTTCGCGAAGCGGAGCGCGGGGTTCGGTTTCGATGATGCCGTGTACCGCACGTACAGTCTTTACAACGAGCGCCTGAAAGAATCAGGCGGCGTGGATTTCGACGACCTGCTGATGCTCACGGTACGGCTCCTGGAGCAGCATCCGGACGTGCTCGCGTACTACCAGCAGCTGTTCCACCACGTCCTGATCGATGAGTACCAGGACACCAACCACGCGCAGTACCGGCTCGTGCGGCTCCTGACCGCGAAGAGCAAGAGCCTGTGCGTGGTGGGCGACGATGACCAGAGCATCTACAAGTTCCGGGGCGCGGACATCACGAACATCCTGAACTTCGAGAAGGACTACCCGGACACGACGATCATCAAGCTGGAGCAGAACTACCGCTCCACGGAGAACATCCTCGGCGCTGCCAGCGCCGTGGTGAAGCGGAACCTGGGCAGGAAGGACAAAACGCTCTGGACGAGCCGCCGCGGCGGGGAGCAGNNTCGCGGTCCTGTACCGCACCAACGCACAGTCCCGCGCCCTCGAGGACGCGCTCCGGAACCGCGGCATCGCGTACCGGATCTTCGGGGGGCTCCGGTTCTACGACCGCAAGGAGATCAAGGACATCATCGCCTACCTCCGGGTCCTGCACAATCCGGCGGACGCGGTCAGCCTGCGCCGTATCATCAATGTCCCTGCCCGAGGCATTGGTGACACGACCGTGGACCGGCTCGAACGGACGGCTCAGCAGAAGGGAATGTCCCTCTACCAGGCTGCGATGGACCCGGCCGGTGCCGATGTCTCGACGGCTGCCGCACGAAAGCTCGGTGAGTTCACGGGCATGATGGAGCGGCTCCGCGCCGAGCTGGATGATATAACGCTGACCGACCTCGTCCGGAGGGTCATCGAGGACACGGGCTATGTGAAGGCGCTCGAAGAGGAGCGGACCATCGAGGCGAGGATCAGGATCGAGAACCTCACCGAGCTCTTGACCGCGACTGAGGATTTTCAGGAGCAGAATCGCGAGGCCACGCTTCCTGCCTTCCTGGACCAGGTGGCGCTTATCACCGACATGGAGCAGCAGTCTGCCGGTGAGGGGAAGGGCAGGACGACTGCCAACAGCGTCACGCTCATGACTCTGCACAACGCCAAAGGGCTGGAATTCCCGGTGGTGTTCATGGCGGGCATGGAGGAAGGCCTGTTCCCGCATTCCCGTTCCGCCGAGAGCGAGGAAGAGCTGGAGGAGGAGCGGAGGCTCTGCTATGTGGGCATGACCCGGGCCAAGGAGCGGCTCATCCTGACCCATGCGTCCGAGCGCAGGATCTACGGGTATCCCCAGGCGAACCTCATCTCGCGGTTCGTCGAGGAGATCCCCGCGGAGCTGGTCGAGCGCGAGGGCATGCCGGTGTTCACGTCCACGACCGGACGGCGGTATGTGACCTGGGAGGACGCACCGGAGCAGGAACATGCGCCGGCCGCGTACGCGGCAGAAGGCCGTCCCGGCGCGGTCAGGAAGACGACCGCACAGACGCCGGCCGCATCGGCCAAGAGTCCTTACTATAATGGCGCTGTGGTAAAGCATGCGAAGTTCGGCATCGGGACAGTCCAGCGCTCGGAAGGTGCCGGGGATGACCTGAAGATCAGCGTCAGCTTCCCCGGCCACGGGGTGAAGACCCTTGCGGTGAAGTACGCGAACCTTGAAGTGATATGAAAACAGGTGTCAGGAGCCAGAAGTCAGGAGTCAGGAGCGAGGAATGAAGATCACGAAGCAGGAAGTGGAACACGTGGCGAGGCTGGCGAGGCTGGAGCTTTCGGAGCAAGAGAAGGAAAAACTCACGGACCAGCTTTCGAACATCCTCACCTATGTCGAGAAGCTAAACGAGCTTGACACCACGGGAGTGGAGCCAACAGCCCACGTGCTGGATATCAAGAACGTGATGCGCGACGACGTGGTCGTACCGGGCCTCACCCAGGAGCAGGCCCTGGCGAACGCGCCGGACAAGGCGGCGGGGCATTATAAGGTGCCGAAGATCATCGAGTAACGGAATACGTAAGACGCAAAACGTGAAACGCGGAACGCAAGACACAGGGCATGAACCCTATCATGTCTGACAGCTCGCGTTTTACCATGAAAGGAATTTCCATGCTGAGACTGATGCTGAGATCAAAGATCCACCGGGCCACGGTGACTGACGCGAACCTTGAGTACGAAGGAAGCCTGACGGTGGACCCCCTTTTGCTCGAGGCGGCGGGCATCCTGCACTACGAGCAGGTGAGCGTCTCGAACCTGAACAACGGCGAGCGCTTCGAGACTTACGTGATCCCGGGCAAACGCGGTTCCGGCGATATGGTGCTGAACGGGCCCACGGCGCGGAAGGGTGCGAAGGGGGACAAGGTCATCGTCTTCTGCTATGAGTATTACAATGAGCAGGAGCTCAAGACCTTCAAACCCCGGATCATCATGGTCGACGACCAGAACAGGATAAAGGAGTAGCAATGGACCT
Organism: Nitrospirota bacterium; assembly: GCA_017885365.1. Next base: position 348 of record JAFNGD010000298.1, on the reverse strand, counting down.
TTTTTCCCTCACGGTCAACGAACTGAGCGGACTGCTTGCGAAGGGCGAGACCACGTCAACGGCCGTGACCCGGTCGGTCCTGGACAGAATCAAGGCCGTGGACGGCAAGGTCCGTGCATACATCACGGTGACCGGCGACGCTGCGCTGACGCAGGCAGACAAAGCGGACAAGGACCGCACCACGCGCAAGGCATCGCCCGTGCTCGGCATCCCCATCGCCATCAAGGACAATATGTGCACCGCAGACATACGGACGACCTGCGCGTCGAAGATCCTCGGCAATTTCGTCCCGCCCTTCGATGCCACGGTTGTCAGCATGCTAGGCCAGGCGGGAGCGGTGATGCCCGG
>JAFNGD010000297.1 GCA_017885365.1 Nitrospirota bacterium | reverse complement strand
TGTCGCCGACGCGCTGCTGGGGCGGCACGGAGATGATGAACTCGCTCAATTCGCCGGAGAAGAAGTTCCAGCCGAGCCGTAGGTGCTTGTCCAGCGAGAGGGACTTGTACTGGGTCAGGACCGCGATCTTCCGGATGCCGGAGTTGATGCAGTTCGAGAGGGTGAAGTCGATGATGCGGTAGATGCCGCCGAAGGGCACGGCAGGTTTTGCCCGGTGCAGGGTAAGGGGATGGAGGCGTTCTCCCTTGCCGCCTGCCAGGATCATTGCGAGGATGCCCATGCTTCTCCCTGCGTACCTAGAGGATCAAATGCCTTTCATCTCAATCAGGATCAGGATTGCCGGGGAACACCAGAAAGTTACAAAAAAATGATAGCAGCTGATGCGGTAACTGTCAAATGAGGGGCTGGCAATCGGCAGGAGGGAATGCGCATCGAGCTTTCCGTAGAAATAGACAAATAAAAAAGGCGTTGCCACCGAACCGACTGGTTAACGTTCCGTTGAGCTCCGGCGTATCGGGACACTGCGACTTCCACTTCGTTGGTCCTGCGCTGCAGGACCGGTGAAGCATGCTTCCAAACTCCCGTTGCGACGGATCTTCGGGGACCTCGGCTAATACGGCTTCGCGAACCCGGTGAAACACCTACCTACCGGCAGTCTAACCGCTCAACTTGCAGTCCGCTTTCCGGTTTCGGCGTCCGTTGGACCGCTGCCTTATTCCCCTTTTAACGGGTCACCTATATACACGCTAGGGTGTAGGTTCGGCAACGCCTTTTTCATCTGAACTATTTCAAAGACCGGGCACGTCTCTTTTCTTTCCTATGAATAGTATACCACACTCTGTCAAATTCATTAGAATAATTCTTAAATAAATTTTCCTTGACCCACCCGAGAATTGCGTCTACACTTTTTTACTTTATCGAGCAGACATCCTGCGATTCGCAGATGTTGAGAATACATTGATTTCATGAAGAAGATCAATCCATCACGGGAAGAGTTCCTGGCCGCCGCAGGGAACGGCAGCATTGTCCCGCTGCATGCAGAGCTTGACGCGTCTGCGGTCACGCCGCTTTCCGCTGTGTATGCCCTCCGTCCGCTCGGTCATCCCGTGCTCCTGGAGAGCGCCCGCGTGAACGGGAGGACCGGACAGTACTCCTTCGTGACCGCGGACCCCTACCTCATCTTCCGGTCACAGGGAGACACTGTGGACCTTGATTGGACGGTCGCGCCGCAGGGCAAGTACGGCAAGCGCGCCTCCCTGAAGCGGAAACCGCTCCCGAAGCTCCGCGAACTGATGGGGAACTACCGCACTGAGCGTGTTGACGGACTGCCTCCCTTCACGGGAGGAGCAGTGGGTTTCTTCTCCTACGAGTTCGTTCACCAGTTCGAAAAGCTGCCTCGGACAGCGCTGGACGACCTTGGGACCCCCGAGGCGTGCTTTCTGTTCGTTGACCTGGTGGTCGCCTTCGACCATCTCGCGGGCAGGGCATGGGTGATCGTGAACCCCGGGGCGCGGGAGCAGGAGATGGGCTTCCGGAAACCCGAGCCGGACCAGTGGGGGAGGCTGTACGATGAGGCGGTGGAGCGGTTGACCGGAGCCGCCGCAACGCTTGCGGCAGGTACCGGTCATCGGCACCTGCCGGGGCAGCGTGCGCTCCCCTGCGTCCGTCTCGAGCCATTCCTGTCCCAGCAGCGTTTCGAGGCCATGGTGCGGCGATGCAAGGAGTACATCGCCGCCGGCGACATCTACCAGGCGAACCTGTCCCAGCGGTTCTCGGCGGCGATCGACGGCCTCGACCCGCTCAGGCTCTATGAGGTCCTGCGCGGGATCAATCCGTCCCCCTTCGCGGCCTACGCCGAGTTCGGCGGCCTCACGGTCGTCAGCTCTTCACCGGAGCGGCTGGTGCGGCTCACGGGGCGCGTCGCCGACACCCGGCCTATTGCGGGGACGCGGCGGCGAGGGCGGGACGTTGCAGAGACGCGGGACCTCACCGCCGAGCTGCTGACGAACGAGAAAGAGCGAGCCGAGCACATCATGCTGCTGGACCTCGAGCGGAACGACCTCGGCAAAGTGTGCGCCTACGGGACCGTGGCCGTTGACGAGCTGATGGTGGTCGAGGACTATTCCCACGTGATCCACATCGTATCGAACGTGCGGGGCGAACTGGCGCCGGGGAGGGACGGCTTCGACCTCATCCGAGCGGCCTTCCCCGGCGGCACCATCACGGGCGTGCCCAAGGTGCGGTGCATGGAGATCATCGATGAACTGGAACCCGTTGCGCGCGGGCTCTACACCGGGTCGCTGGGGTATCTCGCGAACACCGGCGACCTGGACCTGAACATCCTCATCAGGACCTTCGTCATCAAGGACGGCGTCGCCCACGTGCAGACGGGCGCAGGGATCGTGGCCGACTCCGACCCGGCGCGGGAGTATGCCGAGACCCTGGAAAAGGCCGAGGCGCTGGCGAAAGCACTTGAAAAATTGTGATATAATCAATTTCCCCTGTTGCACATTTTTCTCACTTGCGCTATAGTTACGAATTAAGTGTGCGGCAGGAAAGGAGCACGACCTATGTTCCTGGTGGAACTGGTGTTGCAGGGAATACGCGGCTTTCAACAGCTGGCGCGGGTGAGGTTTCAGGGCGGCTTCAACTTCGTCGCCGCCGGCAACGAGGCCGGCAAGACGACGGCCGTCGACACCATCATTCGCCTTCTCCACCCGGTCAACCAGCCGGGCAGGATGGAATCGCTGGTCTCCCGCATCGTGCCCGACGCCTCCCGCGGCGCCCTGGTGGTCTTTTCGGATGACAGCTCCTATTACCGCGTGATCCAGGACTTCTCGAAACGGGCCATCAACCTTTCCAAGTTCAATCCCGGTACCAAGGAGTTCACGCTCATGCACAAGGACTGGGATGCGACCACCCAGTTCATGGCGGGCCTCTTGCCTGGCATCTCCGAGGAGGACTACGGACGGCTGTTCGTGTTCCGGCGCGAGGCATGCTCCGGCCAGGCATCCCACGACCTGCCGGTGTATCCGGCGGCAGCCTCGCCGGCGGCCAAGGGAAGGCCTGCACCCCCTGCCGGGATGTCGTCCGGACAGGAAGCACGGCTCGCCGAGCTCCGCGAGACCATGCGGAAGGCCGAGGAAGCCGCCGATGCGGAGTACAAGCTGGACGCGGCGAAGATCCGGCTGAGCGAGATCGCGAAGAAGCTGGCGAGCATGACCGACGCCCGGAAGCGCATGGAGGAGCTCGAAGGGGAGATCGAAAACCTCAAGGTCTGCGAAATGCTTCCCGAGAACCTTCCCGACCTCATCAGCGCCCATGAACGCGAGCAGGGCGAGAAGATGGTGAAGACCGAGGAGCTGGCGCAGGACATCGAGTCGCTCACGATGCAGCGTGACGCGATCCCGCAGGCGAACCTCGTGATGGACAAGCTCTTCATCGCCGGCGTCGTCGTCCTCGGCCTGGCGCTTCTCTCCGGCCTGTTCCCGCTCGAAGGTTCGGACATCTACTTCCCCATCGGCGTACTCGCGGCGCTCCTGCTGATCGCCGCCGGTTGGTACAACAGTTCACGCAAGAACGTGCAGCGCACGGAGGTCCAGAGGGAGATCGATGGCCTCGTGAAAGAGCGCGCCGAGATCGAGAAGAAGTTCCAGGACAGCGGGGCGACCATCATGAAGTTCATGAAGGCCACGGATTCGAAGTCCGCATCGGCGCTCAAGGAGAAGGCCGACAACTACCGTTATTTCCTGTCCCTGTATCATGACCTCCAGGAACAGCAGCAGCTGATGACGGGCGGCGTGAACGTTGACGACCTGCAGGTGGAGCTGGCAAAGCAGCAGGAGGAGGTCGCGGCGCTTGATAAGGCGGCGAAGGCCCTCGCCCACAATGCCGTTGATATCTACAGCGTGCGGCAGGAGATCGAGCGGATCGAAGCGGAGCATGCTCATGCCGCGCCGGACCTGGGGTTCTCGGGCATGGACATGGGCGCGGAGTTCGTGCCGCCGACGCAGTATGCGGCGGCGGGCATGAACGTCCTGGCTGAGATCGCCGTGGCGAGCCGCGTGAGCGGCATTGAGATGGAAACGCTGGTCCCGGCCGTGGAAAGCGCCGCGCAGCGGAACCTGCTGACCGTGAGCGCCGGGAAATACGTCAAGGTCGAAGTGGGCCCCGACGGTCTGCCCGTCGTCCACGACAAGAACGGTGCGAAGCTCTCGTACGGTACGCTGAGCCACGGCACGCGGGAGATGGTCTGCTTCTGTCTTCGTGCCGGGCTGGTCGAGGCCATCGCGGGCAAGCGGCGGATCCCCTTCGTCCTCGATGATCCCTTCACCGGCATGGACCCCGCCCGGCAGCACGCCGCCTGCCAGCTCCTCCGGGTCCTGGGAACGAAGACCCAGGTGATCCTGTTCACGTCAAATCCCGCCCTCAAGGCCGCGAACGACGTCGTCCTGGAGCTCAAGTAGCATGCCGGGGGTATTCATCACGTTCGAGGGCATCGAGGGTTCCGGCAAGTCGACCCAGATATCCCGCCTGCTGCAATATCTCACGGAACGGCGACGCCCGGTAACGCTCACCCGGGAACCGGGCGGTACACCCATTGGCGACCAGGTCCGCCGGATCCTCCTGGACCCGCTCAACCGTCGGCTGAACCCCACGGCGGAGCTCCTCCTGTACGCGGCGAGCCGAGCGCAGCACCTTCAGGAGGTGATCCGCCCCGCGCTCGCGGAGGGCAGGATCGTCCTGTGCGACCGATTCTCCGACGCGACGCTCGCGTACCAGGGATACGGGAGGGGGCTGTCGGTCCCGGACATCCGGGAATTGGACCGTATCGTGACGGCAGGGCTACGGCCGCGGCTCACGGTCCTGCTGGACCTTCCGGCGGAAACAGGGCTTGGGCGCGCGCGGGGCAGGAACGAGAGCCAGGGGCTTCACGGGGAGGCGCGGTTCGAGAACGAGGACATCGCGTTCCACAGCNNGTAAGCAGAGCGGTTCGCGGGCTTTTGCTTTGGACATTGAACCTTATACCTTGAACCTTCAGCCTTCAACCTTCAACCTTGAACCTTGAACCTTGAACCTTGAACCTATGCCTTTCTCCTCCATCATCGGTCACGACCGCCCGATCGACATTCTTAAGCGAGCCCTGGCGAACGATGCCCTGGCGCATGCCTACCTGTTCTCGGGAGAGACCGGGATCGGCAAGCGGCTGACGGCGTACGCCCTGGCCGCGGCGCTGAACTGCGAGGCTCCCGGGCCCGACGGAGGGTGCGGAGCCTGCCCGGCCTGCCGCAGGGTCGCGGGTGGCATCCACCCTGATGTCCGCGTCGTCATGCCGGAGAGCCGGGACGAACAGCTGCTCTCCACCTGGAGCAGTAGGGAGATCGAGAAGGCCAGCGACGAGATCAAGATCGACCAGATCCGGCGGGCGCAGGAAAGCATTTCGCTGAGGCCCTCGGAGGGGCGCAAGAAGGTCCTGATCGTGGACAGCGCTGAAACGATGAACGAAGCTTCACAGAACGCCTTCCTGAAGACCCTCGAAGAACCGCCGGGCGACTCCCTCATCATCCTGATCACCGCCATGCCCCAGAGCCTCCTGCCCACGATCCGGTCCCGCTGCCAGGCGCTTGTGTTCCAGCCGTTGCCGCGGCACATCCTGGCGGAGGTGATCCGGGTGAAGCGGGGGCTGTCCGAGGAGGACGCATGGTTCATTGCTGCCCTCTCCCGGGGAAGCCTCGGCCGCGCGCTCGCCATGGACGTGCAGAAGGAGAAGGCGGAGCGGGAGCAGTTCCTGGCCCTCCGGGAGGGTCTTGCCGGCATGCGGGATGATGAGATCCTTACTCTTGCCGACGGCATCGCCAAGGACCGGGACGGGTTCGACCGGCTTCTCGACATCGGCATTGAGCGGCTCCGGGACCGATTGGTGTTCCACGCGACCGGGGACGCGCGCCTGCTGGTCTATGCCGAGGCCGCGGAACGCTCGGGAGGCTCTTCGGACCGCTTCGTCCTTGAGAAGGTCCTGCAGGACATGGAGCTGTTCAACCAGTGCAGGAAACTGCTGGAGCGGCGGGTCAGCGCCCAGCTGGCGGCCGAAAATCTCTTCCTGAAGCTCGCCCGGCCCTGAAGCCAGGAGCAAGCGCATTCCCCGCAGCTTGCTGCGGGTTCGCGAGCGATCAGAATAACAACCTGCCTTACGGATCGACGGTTCCCTGCAGCTTGCGGGAGGGAACCTTCAAGCGCGCCGGCGGGCATCGCCTGCCGTTCCCCCGGAAAAAAGATTGTGCCTCGCTCAGGAAAAGGGTATTATTGTGCTTGCCGCTGACCGGGAAGGCATGCCCGGGGCGGGATCCCAAGAGGAGCATATGCGTCCTGTCCATCCCCGGAAGGACGTTCCCCACATATACGAATGAAGATCGCCGGTGTGCGCTTCCGTGACAATTCAAGGATCTACGATTTCGACGCGACGGGCATCGAGCTTTTTGTCGGTGACCCGGTGATCGTCGAATCGGACCGGGGGCTGGGCTTTGCCCGCGTGGTGCGTCTCCGTGAAGCCGACGAACTTCCTCCCGCGCCGCAAGCGACCCAGGAGCAACAGCAGCAAGAGCGGAGCGCGAAACCGAGCAAACCAGCCGAGGACGAGGACGAGGACGAGGAGATCGAGATCGATGTCCAGACGCCCGGTGATGTCGCCGCCGCGGCAGCTGCGGCCGCAGCCGGTGCGGCTCCAGCCGGCGTGACGGAGGCTCCGGCCCCGGCGGAGCGGCCGAGGCAGCAGCCCAGGGGCCACCGCAAGGTGGTCCGGAAGGCGACGGAAGAGGACCTCCGGAAGGAGGACAAGAACCGCAGCCGGGAGGCCGAGGCCTTCAAGGTATGCCAGGACATGATCGCCGAGCGCGAGCTCCCGATGAAGCTGATCCGCGCCGAGTCCTCCTTCGACGCCACCCGCGTGACCTTCTATTTCTTTTCCGAGAACCGCATCGATTTCCGCGAACTGGTGAAGGACCTCGCGCACAAGCTTCGCAGCAGGATCGAGATGCGCCAGGTGGGCGTGCGGGACGTGGCGCGGATCATCGGCGGCTTCGGCCCCTGCGGTCGGGAGCTTTGCTGCTCCTCGTACCTGCGCGGGTTCGAACCAGTTTCGATCAGGATGGCGAAAAAGCAAGACATGGTGCTGAATCCCGCGAAGATATCGGGGGTCTGCGGCCGGCTCCTCTGCTGTCTCTCTTACGAGTTTCCCGTATACGATGAGATCAAGAAGGACATCGCGGCGATGAAGGAGGCCTCGGTCCGGGAGAAGCGCGAGGCCGAGGAATCCCGGCTTGCGGAGCAGCGGCAGGAGGCGGAAGAGCGCCGCCAGGCCGAAGAACGTTCGCGTCGCGAGGATGAGCGCCGGAGGCAGGAACAGAAGCGCGAGCAACAGCCGCAGCAGCAACAACAGCGCGAGGGCCGAAAGCCCGAGAAGAAAAAAGAGGGTGGCCAGGACCAGAAGCAACGGCCTCCGCAGGAGCAGCAGCGGGAGAAGCAGAAGCAGCAGCAGAAACAGCAGCAAAAACAGAAACAGCAGCAGAAGCCGCAGCAACAACAGCTGCCAAAACCGCAGGCAGCCGGACCGGCCGTTGAAGGCCAGGAACCACAGGGCCGGGAAGGCCAGCCCCAGCAGCAGGGAGAGCGGTCCGGCGGCGGGAAGCGGAAGCGGCGGTTCTGGAGGGACAAGAAAAAAAAGAAGCAGGGAGGCGGAGAAGGACCGCAGACGCCGGGCGGGCCGCCGAGCGGAGGGGCATAAAGAAGGGGCCAGGGTCCAGGGGCAAGGTCAAGGGAAACACTCGGCGGCCTCTGTATCGCACAGACTATAGTTCTTGTATCAGCATCTCCATCCATGTCGATTAAATTCTACATCACCACTCCCATCTACTACGTGAACGACGTGCCGCACATCGGGCATGCGTACACGACCATCGCCGCCGACGTGATGGCGCGCTACCACCGCCTGCTGGGCGATCCCGTCTTTTTCCTGACCGGGACCGACGAGCACGGCCAGAAGGTGGAGAAGGCGGCCGTGGAAAAGGGCCGCACGCCGAAGGAGCACGCGGACCTGCTGTCGCTGAACTTCAAGCGGCTCTGGGAAAAGCTCGAGATCACAAACGACGCCTTCATCCGCACCACGGACAAGGAGCACATCGCCGTGGTGCAGGAGCTGCTCCAGAAGCTCTACGACAAGGGCGAGATCGAACGCCGGACCTATGAGGGATGGTACTGTACGCCAGACGAGCGGTTCTGGACGGAGAAGGACATCCACGAGGGGAAATGCCCGGAATGCGGGAGGCCGGTGGAGCAGATCAAGGAAGACAACTACTTCTTCCTGATGAGCAAATATCAGGCGAGGCTGATCGAGCACATCGAGAAGAACCCCGGCTACATCCGGCCCGAGAGCAGGAGGAACGAGGTGCTCGGCTTCCTGAAGCACCAGGTGCTCGGCGACCTCTGCATCTCCCGCCCCAAGGCGCGGCTGGCCTGGGGCATCGAACTTCCCTTCGACCGGGACTATGTCACCTATGTCTGGTTCGACGCCCTGACGAACTATTACTCGGCCACGCGGTATCTGAGCCCGAAGGCCGAGGGCTCGTCCGACCCTGCTGCGCGCGAGCGGTTCTGGTGGCCGGCGGACCATCACCTGGTAGGGAAGGACATCCTGACCACGCACAGCGTGTACTGGTCAACCATGCTCATGGGCGCCGGGCTGCCGCTGCCGGGCAACATCTTTGCACACGGCTGGTGGACGATGGATGGAAAAAAAATGTCCAAGTCCGTGGGCAATGTGATCGATCCTATGGGTTTCGCTACTACCCATGGCTCAGATGCATTCCGATATTTTCTCCTGCGTGAGGTTCCCTTCGGGCTGGATGGCGACTATTCCTATAAGGCCTTCGAGACCAGGCATAATACCGAACTGGCAAACGATCTCGGGAATCTTCTCTCCCGCGTTCTTACTATGATCACTAAGTATTTTGACGGCAAGATTCCCGCGGCAACGCACGAAAAGCCGATTGATCAGGAGCTCCGGGACATCTCGGCCGCTTTGCCCGCTCAAGTCAATGATGATCTGGCAGCTCTTGCATTCAGCCGGTATTTGCAGACTGTGTGGCAGCTTGTGACGCGCGCGAACCGTTACGTGGAGGAAAATGCTCCCTGGACGCTCGCAAAGAAAAAGGAGATGGAGAGGCTTGGATCAGTACTCTATAATCTTTCGGAGTCGTTGCGATTAATAGCGCTCTATCTTTATCCGGTGATTCCTTCAAAAGCACAGCTAATATGGGATGGCATTGGTATTAATAGACGAATAGCCGCATGCAAATTGCAGGATGAACAGTCATGGGGACTTCTGAGGCCGGGAACAGCTATACAGCCCGGAGAGCAATTATTCCGGAGAATCGAGATGGGAAGTGTAGGCCCCATCAGTTTGGAGAAGAAGATGGACCAAATATCAGCAGAACAAAAGCCTGTCGAGAAGCCTGTGGCAGCCGAGCCCGAGCTCATCGGCATCGAGGACTTCGCGAAGGTCCAGCTCAGGATCGGGAAGATCGTCGCCGCCGAGCGCGTGGAGAAGTCCGAGAAGCTGGTAAAGCTGAAGGTGGACATCGGCACGGAGACACGGCAGGTCGTGGCGGGCATCGGCAAGAGCTATGCGCCGGAGCAGCTCCTGGACAAGAGCATCGTGATCGTAGCCAATCTCAAGCCGGCGAAGCTCATGGGCATCGAGTCCCAGGGCATGCTGCTTGCCGCGAGCGCGGGGGATGTCCTCTCGGTCGTCACGCCGGACCGGGAGATCAAGCCGGGAAGCAAAGTAAAGTAACTGCTTTTTTGCCACGGATCTACACGGATGCACACGGATGAAGACAATCCTGATCTCAGGTTTTATCCGTGTCTATCAGTGTCCATCCGTGGCCAATTTGTTTTCAGACTTTCGAATTTTCATGAGGTGAACTGAAAAGTGCTCATCGACACGCACGCACATCTCGAGATGCGCGAGTTCAATGACGACCGCGACGACGTGATCAAGCGCGCGAAAGATGCGGGCGTCGAGTACATCGTCACCATCGGCACCACGGTGGAGTCAAGCCGCGACGCGGTCATGCTCGCGGACAAGTACGACTTCATCTACGCCGCCATCGGCATCCATCCCCACGAGGCAAAGGACATCCTCCATCCCGCCTACGAGATCCTGCGCCACTTCGCCCAGCACAAGAAGGTCGTGGCCTACGGGGAGATCGGGCTTGACTACTATTACGAACACACCCAGCGG
>JAFNGD010000296.1 GCA_017885365.1 Nitrospirota bacterium | reverse complement strand
TGTAATTACGAACTACTTGACCGGGCATCATGATTCCGTCACGGTATACAGTCTTGATGCCGAGTTCCGTCCCTTGGAGACCGATATGCTGAACGGCACTCCCTGCCGAGTACGGCATGTTGCTGACTATTTCCAGAAATACAGTCACCGAACCGACGACATGGGACTGGTTGCCCTCGGTCTTGAGATCGTAGGAGAGATCGAACCATTTTACGATCTTCTTCGCAGGTCGCAGGTCGCAATNNATCGAGATCGCAGAGAAGCACGAACCGAGCGTGAACAGCCTGTCCGAATTGTTCAGAAGGATCTCCGTGCGTGTGCGGTGCCACATAAAATTGGATCTTTCGGCCAACGAGCCCTTGCTTCGCGAGATGCTGCATCAGACCAATATGAACAAGCCATTCTGGGAAAGGATCCTCTATGTTCTGGAGCCAGATCCAAAGTAGCGCCGGGATTATATGTATCTTTAATGAGTGGTGATGAAGAGCGATATTTACATGTGCAGAGAGAGGGAGCTAAATTATGAAATATTTCATACGCATGTGGATCAGGAAATATATGCTCAGGCCTTCAGCGCATTGCAGAGGCGGATGTTGACTACGGAAAGGATTGCTGATCACTGTCCCCCATGGAAATGATACTGTATCTATCCTTTGCAGCCGCATCGATTTCCTTCACCGTGACGGAGTCAAAGCTCTTTCTGCGCGTGCGGGAGTGGATGAAGAAAAAGAACACGTTCTTCGGCGAGCTGCTGTCCTGCGGATACTGCTTCGGCCATTGGGTTGCTCTTGCCCTGGTTGCCGTCTACCGGCCGCGGCTGTTCCATGTCTGGTGGCCGCTGGATTACTTCTTGACCGCACTCGTTATTGCCTGGCTGGCTGGTTTTCAGTGGGCACTCATATGCTGGCTGATGGAGAAGGCGGGAAAATGAATTCGTTCGGAGCACGCGCTCACCTGTGCTCGGTACCGGAGCGCTGATCAGGATGTTGGCAGGAACTACCGCATTGACAGGAGAAAGGGAGGTTTCTGGTCATGAGCGAAACATTGACAACACTTATCGCCTTCATCGGTTTTCTTATCGTGTTTTCCATGGTAATCCAGTCGGTGCAGGAGGGGGTAAAGAACCTTTTGAAATTGAAAACGGGCGTTTGGGAGCGATTTTTCAAAGATCTTTACCAGAAGGACTTCCGCCTGAGCCCTGAACCCGGCCGTGAAAAAACTTCGTATATCGGCTCGATAACATCGCGCGAGACCATCGGGGACTTCAAAAACCGGCTTACCCGCCTCAGCGACATGGTGACAAGAGCCGACGACCTTATCAAGGCACTGAAAAAGTCCCTTGTTGAGATCATCAATCTTAAAACGGATGCTGCAGGCTTTCGGGAAAATTTCGCGGCGCAGGTCGAGGTGATGACCGGAGCGGTACGAGAGATCACCGGATTGAAACTTGATGTGTTACTGAACATCTTCGATACGTACAACAACTCGGTCATAAAGAACTTTGCTGATGATCTGGCAACTTTTGACAAGCTGTTCCTTCGGCATACGCTCACGACGTATGTTGAATCACCGGGACTGCTGAAGGCTGAATGCGAGAAGCTTCTCGCGGCCATCAACAAGGGCGAGGCTGCGATCTCCGACTACCGGATCCAGATCGAAAACAACATGGATTCCTGGCTCGCGCAGATCGATGACGAATATCGGAGGAACATGCTGAAATGGACGGTCGTCCTGGGCGCGGTCATCGTGATTGCATTCAATGCCGACTCGTTCAGCATTTACAAATATCTATCCGGGAGCGCACAGACACAGTCAGCATTGATCCAGGCCGCCGCGAGATCGACCGTCCAGATCCAGAAGACGAACGGCGATGACCTGAATAAGCTCGAAACTGCGATCAAGGGCGCAAAGCTGAAGGATGCAAAGGATCTGCTCCTGCAGCTTCTGGCTGCCTTGAAAGAGGACCTTGGTTTCTATCAGGACACGGAAAGTCTCAAGATGATAGAAGCTCTCCGGAACAAGGCCGCTGCCATCGTTCTGTCCGATGCGAACAGGTCCGTGGCTGTCGATGCCTTGAAAGCGGCTTCCGGAGAAACAGCGCGGTTGTATGTTCTTCTGCAGAAGAAAACGGTCGATTACCAGCTGGCAACCTTTACGACGCTCGAACTGCCGCTGGGATGGAAGGCTGATTGGAAAGTGCTAACCAGCGCGACAGGAGATCAATTCACTATCGCCATATTCCGTAAGCTCGGAGGCCTTGTCTTTACCATCGTGCTGGTCACCTTCGGTGCGCCGTTCTGGAATGATATCCTCAGCGCCCTTGCAGGCGTCAAAAATATGACCTTGGGAAAAAATTGACCAAATTCTGCTGTTTGTGAATCCCGGCTGTTCCCGCTTTGGTGGGGACCATGGAGGATGCTATGGCACGAACGTATATCATTCAAAAAAGGGACACCCTCGGCAAAATTGCGAAAGTCTTTTACCAGGATGCCGGCCTTGCCAGGAAGCTGGCCGATTTCAACGGTATCCAGAACCCCGACCTGATCCAGGTCGGCCAGAAGCTCGAGATCCCGGCGCGAAAGGTACTCGAGGGGTCCCCTACGGCCCCTGCACCGTCGCAGACGGGAATTATTCCTCCCCACGGGCTGGGGCAGATCCTTACCGACTTCGGCAATATTTATGATTATCTCCGCGATGACGGGACCCTTGATCCCCGGTGGGAGACCGATCAGCTCGGACGGGCCCCGATGCCGTTCACCCTGCCGCTCTCATGGGACCAGACGAAACTGGCGAAGAGCATCTATTGTCACAAAAAGCTCGTCCCCGTATTCACGGACGTCCTCACGACGCTCCAGCAGGAAGGTCTGCAGGACCTGCTCAAGACCTATGGCGGTTGCTACAACTTCCGCGGCAAGCGGACGAGTGGAAAGCTGTCCACCCACAGCTGGGGCATCGCTCTTGACCTGAACCCGGAAACGAACGCCCAGGGCAGCGCCGGGAACATGGAGGAAGGCGTGGTGGAGGTCTTCCGGCGGTTCGGCTTCACCTGGGGCGGGGATTGGTCGGGAAAGACCAAGGATCCCATGCATTTTCAGTTTTGCACGGGGTATTGAACGCCCTCGAATGCATGCAGCGCATCCCACCTGCGAAGCCGGAACGAAAAGCGCCGCTGAATTATGTTCCCGTCACCTACCTTTTTAGTTGCCTTCTCCGTCGTGAGGTTTGCGCAGGAACACGGTCAAAGCGATCGCGGCCCCGGTGAATGCCTCAGCCATGAAGAAGCTCGAGGAAAAGTAGTTGTGGTCCCTCCGATCTCACCTCCCCGGTACCCTCTCCCTGTTCTACTGTGCATCTCGCAGCATCATTGTTGATAATAAGCGATGCAAATAGGAGTCAAACTCCGGTTTTCTTGTCAAAAAAGGCAAAATAGCAATAAATGCCGAATGATTCAGCAACAAATGCCGAGCCGCCAATCATTTTATATGCATTAATTACAATATGATGTGCAGAGGTCTAGAGAGTGCTGACGCTCCAATGCCGGGCCGGTCGGTCGCACGATGAAAAGATCAATGGCATGGTCCGGCATGGCATCACAGCTCTTGTAATTACCTAAATAATAATGAGCTAGTTTTCGGAGTGCTGGAAAGCAGTCGTTGAATTGCAG
>JAFNGD010000295.1 GCA_017885365.1 Nitrospirota bacterium | reverse complement strand
TTCAGAGTTACGATCAGCCAACAGGGACAAAAAAAGGCCGCTTCCCTATAAAAGGAAGCGGCCATCATTGATGAGAGTATGTGGAATGCTCAGCAGCTGCAGGTGCCGCAGGAGCTTTCCTGCTTCATGCCGGACAGTACGAAACCCTGTCCCTCGGCGAAATCGATGACCGTGCTGTTNNGTCGTGTCGCCCGCCTGGGCGGCTTTGGCTACGTCCATAGCCAGAGAGGGGCTTCAGCCGCCGGGGACCAGGAATATCCGGACCCCGTCGCCCGCGGTGCCCTGCTGGGTGACCACTTCCTTGAATTTCGTTACCGCACCGTCTGTAATACTTACCATTATGTGACTTCCTCCTTAGATGTTTCTCTGAAATATCTTGTTCAAGAGCCGGCCATTAAAGTACCGTATAATACTCCTGTATTCAAATATTCGCAACTATTTTTTCAAGGCAGCCGCTCTCCCATAGCGAACTCCGCAGACGCCGACTTTCTTTATTTCTCAAGACGTTACCGGGATCCCCTCGTGATACGGCACGTCTCCACGCGGAAATATTTCTTATGAATACCTCGCCACATTCACCAGGACGATCAACACTGGCACCTCATGAGGATGAGGCCGACGCCGAAAGCCATTGTCGCGAAGATCCAGAGCGTCAGGAACCGGTCGTCAATGAATGAAAGCCTTTTAACTGCCTGTTCGGCCATCGTCATTGCTCCTTCGTCTTGATCCCGGATAGGAATTGCTCTATCTTCTCACGGATTTCGTCCCGCGCCCGGCGGAACTCCTTCATGATCTTTTCTTCCGTGCCGATGGTCCCCACCGGGTCCTTGATGGGCCAATGCAATCGTCTAATCTCCGGCGGGGTCCAGGGGCAGGCCTCAGCGGCATTGTCACAGAGGGTGATAACAACATCCATGGTCCTGAGCAGGTCCGGATCGATCTCCCGGGACCGTTGGCCGGAGATATCCATCCCGATCTCCCGCATGACCGTGATTGCCCGTGGATGCACGCCTGCCGCCATCAAACCGGCGCTGTGGGCCTCGATAAGACCTTTGCCCAGCTGCCTCGCGAACCCCTCCGCCATCTGGCTGCGACAGGAATTGCCGGTACAGAGGAACATCACCTTCAGCATGGGGACACCTGCAGGGAAATGTGGATTTCGAACAGGGAAATTAATTGAACACTGAAAAAGCCGATAGGGTCATGATAAAAGCTGAAAAGACATCATTCTTATGAGATCGTACACCGACCAGCGCCGATCTCCGTTGAATCCAGGAGCGAGCGCATTCCCCGTAGCTTGCTGCGGGATTAGCGAGCAATTAAAATTAATGTAGCAACCTTGAAGATCGATGATTCCCTGCAGCAAGCTGCAGGAAGATTCAATGCCGTTCATGACGCTTCTGGTCCCTGCCCCGCCCCCAGCTCGCCCCTGATCATGTCCTTGATCATGTCCATGGAAGGCATCGGCTTGCCGGAGTACTTGACCTTTCCGTTCACGACGAGCCCGGGCGTGGACAGGACACCATGCTTGGCGATCTCGCCGATGTCGGTAACCTTCACGACGGAAGCGGTGATACCAAGCTCCTTCAGCGCCACCTTGACCATCTCTCCAAGTTTCTGGCAGTTGAAGCCGTCGGGGCCCAGCACCTTGATTTCCATAACCACTCCTCCCCTGATCATGACCTCACCGCTATTGTATGCCGCATTCCCGGGGAAATTGGCCTCTTCACGCATTTCCTCAGGGAAGGACTCGCACGACCTGTGCCGGGATAAGACGGCCGCCGGCACATCAGGCGGTCACTCGCCGCTCATTTCAGGCTAAGTATATAATTGGCGAGGTCCCGGAGCTCCTTGTCCGTCAAGTCCACCTTCGGCATGATGGATCCGGGAACGACGGACTTTGGGTCCTTGAAATGGCGGACATGCCAGTCCGCGTCCGGCCGCCTCGCAGCCACATGCGTGAGGTCGGGACCGATCTTGCCGCCCTTGCCGTGGATGCTGTGACAGGCGCTGCAGCCGCTCTTCGCATAGAGGGCCCGGCCGGCCAGCACCGAGGGAGACGTGACGGCCGGGGCATTCACGATGGGCGCCCGGGCGCCGGCTATGGTGAGGGCGGCGACCGTTGCCACAACAAACGCTCCCGCCGTCATCATGAGCTTCCGCTTCGCCGGATCACGTTCCGGGGATCGGTCCAGGAAGGGGATCAGGAGCAAGACCGCGCCGGCGAGGTTCGGCAGGATGACCGTGCCCACGAGCTCGAACCTGCCCTCGAAGATCTTGAGCATCTGGAAGACGAAGTAGAAGTACCACTCAGGCCGAGGATTGTAGGAGCTGTCCGTTGGATCGGCCTGCGGCTCGAGCGGTGCCGGGAACAGGATGGCCAGGCTCGCCAGGGCGATGAACACCAGCGCGATGAAGACCGTGTCCTTGAAGAGCTGGTTCGGAAAAAGCGGTTCCGAACGGTACGGGACCCGGTCCGCTGCGTTCCAGATGCCGCCAGCCCCTGCCCGCTCCAGCAGGAACACATGCAGTCCTGCTAGGAGCGCCAGGCTCCAGGGAAGGATGTACGTATGGATGGCGAAGAAGCGGGAAAGGGAGAAAGCTCCCAGTTCCGTGCCGCCGCGGATGATGCGGAGAAGCGTGCCGCCGACAACAGGCACTGTGCCGGCCACGTTCGTGCCGACCACCGTGGCCCAATACGCTTTCTGGTCCCAGGGAAGCAGATAGCCCGTGAAGGCGAATCCGCCGACCACGGCGATGAGACCCACGCCGAGGACCCACACGATCTCGCGGGGCTTCTTGTACGAACCGAAGATGAACACCCTGATCATGTGGAACGCCACGAGCACCATCATGAAGCTCGCGCCCCAGTGGTGCAGACCGCGCACGAAGCTCCCGAAGGGGGCGACCTCCTGGATGAACTTCACGCTGGCGTAGGCATGGTCCGGCGTCGGGGCGTAATACAGGGCGAGGAAGATGCCGGTGAGCATCTGCAGGGTGAAGATAAAGAGCAGCGATGCGCCGAGCACATAGAACCAGCTCGACCCGCCGGGGATAGGACGGTCCGCAAAGTCGTTCCAGAGGTCCCGTATCCTGATGCGCTCATCGATCCAGTCAAGCAGTCCCTTCACCATGACGCCTCCTTAGTATATCCTGCCGCTTTGCCTTGCCGTTTCCCCGTGTCTCCGCGTCGCCCGGTCCCCGCGTCGGCCTCTCACGCCGCCGCCTTCTTCGTCGTCCCCACCTGAAAGACCTCGAACTTTACCAGCACCTTGCCGTCGTCGATCTTCGTAGCGATGGTATCGAGGGCGCGGGGCGCGGGCCCGGCAAGCACCTTGCCGTCAATATCGAAGATGCTTGCGTGGCAGGGGCACTTGAACTGCCTGTCCTGGCCGAACCAGCGATAGCCGCAGCCGAGGTGCGGGCAGTTCGGGGAGAAAGCCGTGACGCTGCCATCCGGCTTCTTGACCAGCCAGACCGTGCGCTCCACGCGCTCTTCCTGCCAGCCGCTCTTGACGGTCTGGAAGAAGCGGCGCTCCTGCGGTTCGTTCATCGCGAGGTCGGCGGCGGTGCCGGCATCGCTCCATTCCGGTTCCTTCTTCCGGAGGACCGGCAGGATGCCGAACCCGGCGAGCGGTACGGCGACCGCCGCGCCGATGAACGCACCAATGGCTATGATCGCCCTTACCATGAAATTGCGTCGTGTTACGTTCTGGTCGGACATGGCTACCCCCTTCTGCGTTCCAGCGGGACTTCCGGCCGGGAGCAGGATCAATGGCTCAATTGTATCGCAACTCCGCGCGGAGTCAAGCTCATATCACCAGCGTTTCGCGCTCCCCCCGGGAATACCTCCGCGCAAGCATCAGGATCTTCAGGTAGTAGTTGTCGATGCAGGGAACGAATTCGGCAGGGCCGACCGTTGCCAGGCCTTCCTCGCCTGTTCCGGCCGTAAGCACGCCCTGAGCAGCGGCCGTTTTGCCGGAAAACAGCCTGATGCCCTGTTCTATATCCAGTTCGAGTACTGCATCCACCTCATCGGGCTGGAGGAACAGGCGGTCCGGCCTCGCATCCAGCGGCAGCAGGAACACGTCCTGGAACTCGTATTCGAAGACGCCTGGCGTAAAACAGTACACGAAGACCCGGCGCCCCACCGGGACCAGTGATGAAAACGGGACCGTGAACCCTAGTTCCTCCCGGATCTCCCGGGGGCCTGCGGCAGCAGCGCCCTCTCCCGCTGCATAGTGCCCGCCGACGCTCACATCGAACAATCCGGGCGCGATCTTTTTTCCCCGGGACCGCTTCTGGAACAGGGCGCGTTCTCTTCCTTCCCGGCGGTAAACAATGAGGCAGTGGAACGCACCGTGCCAGACGCCGTTCGCGTGGGCATCGTCCCGGCCAATGCGGGCGCCGGTCTTCCTGCCGGTGCAATCGAGAATGTCGAACTGTTCCAGGGCGGAGCTCCTTTTGCGGGTCCTTCATCGGCCGAGTCGCTTGAACAGGATGGCCACGGAGGTTATTATAAAGGAAACGCTTCTTCGTGACAACCGCTGAAAAGTCCGCTATAATAATCACGAACATGCGGCGGAAGCGCTCCGCGCGCTCCTGCCGCGCCCCTCCTCCATGAACGATGAACATATCTTCGATCTTCAATGCGTGGCCGGGCATGTACCTTGCCCAGTCCTTCCTCCACTCGCTCATCGCCGCGCTCATCGTCGATACCGCGCTTCTTGCGTGGAAGATCGAGGCCCCGGTCAGCCGGCAGCGGTTCCGCCTGCTGGTGATCGTTCTTCCGATCATTTCCTTCCCGCTGTACCAGGCCATATCACCCGATAGGGGTTCGGCTCTGTTCCGGCTGGACGCATACTTCGACATGGGCCGGTGGCTCGATCTGGAGCTATGGGGAAGGGTCCCCGCGGGCGTGCTGTTCCTGCTCTTTCTCGTTTTTACTGCAGTGGTCTTCGTCCTGCAGGAGATGCTCCCGATCGCGCGGCATACGCTGTCCTCCGGCGACGGGGCGCTGGATGGTGTCCGTCCCGAGCCGGAGTCGCGGGTGACCCGCGCCCTCGAGGGGATCCCCGGCCGGAAGCCCGAGGTGTTCATCATCGATGACGAGGCGTTCGCCATGTTCTCCTCCACCGGAAAGGAACCTGCCGTGTACCTGTCCGGCGGGCTCGTCGAAAAGCTCACCCTTGACGAGCTCCGGGCGGCCATCGCCCACGAGATCGGCCACATCCAGCGCAGCAGGCGTCCTGCCATGGTGTTGATCTTCATCCTCCGGGTGCTCATGTTCTACAATCCGATCACCCTTATGGAGTTCAGAAGGATCGTACAGGAAGAGGAAAAGATATGCGACGACGTGGCAACGTCGATCACCGGTGACCCGGCCGCCCTGGCCGGGGCGCTCCGTAAATTCTACGACGCCGACGGCGAGGACCCTGCGCCCCCCCGGGAGGACGCCCCCCGCCTTCGCGACCGGATCGAGGAGTACAGCCATACCCTGCTGATCGAGGAACGGATCACCAGGCTCGAGGAACCCACGGCGCCCGCGGCGAACACATCGGCGGTGTACCTTGTCGTTCTCATGACCATCCTGGCCGTTAACTATTATGTCGTATAAGAGGAGGACCATGATCCGGTGAAACGAACCCTCGGCGGCATGCTCGTGTTCACAACGATGATCGCCATCCTGACCGGCCTGCTCCAGCTGCTCAACTGGATACCCTCGGCGGTCCAGG